>JAEWLD010000075.1 GCA_023393485.1 Bacteroidota bacterium | reverse complement strand
TGGCGCCCGAACATCCGATGGTTCAGCAAATCACGACCGAAGAACAGCGCAACGAAATCAACAACTACATCGCCGCTACGGCCAAACGTTCCGAGCGCGACCGTATGGCTGACGTCAAAACCATTTCAGGCGCGTTTACCGGAGCTTATGCCGCGCATCCTTTGAGTGGTTTGCCCATTCCGATCTGGATTGGCGACTACGTTCTGGCGGGTTACGGAACCGGCGCCGTCATGGCTGTTCCCGCAGGTGACCAGCGCGACTACGATTTTGCGAAACACTTCCATCTGCCAATCGAAAATATTTTTGAAGGAGTCGATATTTCTGAAAAGGCCTACGATGCCAAAGACAACGTCATCCTTAAAAATTCGGATTTCCTGAACGGATTGGATTATAAAACGGCGACCAAAAAGGCAATTGAAGCACTCGAAGCTGTAGGCATGGGCAAAGGAAAAACCAATTACCGTTTGCGCGACGCTGTGTTTTCGCGCCAGCGCTATTGGGGCGAGCCGTTCCCTGTGTTCTACAAAGACGGCATGCCGCAAATGATTGACGAGCAATTTCTGCCAATCAGGCTGCCGAATGTCGAAAAATATCTTCCAACCGAAGACGGCGCGCCGCCGCTGGGCAACGCAACTGTCTGGGGTTGGGATTCGGTCAACAATATCGTCGTGCCGAATTACGAAATAGACAACCTCGATGTTTTTCCTTTGGAACTCAACACGATGCCGGGTTGGGCCGGAAGTTCGTGGTATTGGCTGCGGTATATGGATCCGCATAACACAGAAAAATTTGTTTCGCCCGAAGCTGAGAATTACTGGCAGAACGTAGATTTATACATCGGCGGCAGCGAACATGCGACCGGCCATTTGCTTTACAGCCGTTTCTGGAACAAATTCCTGTTCGACCGCGGATTGGTTCAAAATGACGAGCCGTTTAAGAAGTTGATCAATCAGGGGATGATTTTGGGGATGTCGGCGATTGTTTATCGCATTTCGGGCACAAATCAATACGTGTCTAAAAATCTTCGAAAGGATTATCAGACTGAAGAATTGCGCGTAGACGTTAATTTGGTCAATTCTTCCGACGAAATCAATGTCGAAAAGTTGCGCAACTGGATTCCGGAATTTAAGAACGCAGAGTTTATCTTGGAAAATGGCAAATATATCGTAGGTCGCGAAGTCGAAAAGATGTCGAAAAGATGGTACAACGTCGTCAACCCAGACGATATCTGTAACGAATACGGCGCCGATACGCTTCGCCTTTACGAAATGTTCCTCGGTCCGCTTGAGCAGTCAAAGCCGTGGAATACTGCGGGAATCACGGGAGTTTTTGGCTTTTTGAAAAAGCTGTGGCGACTTTATTTTGATGACAGCGGAATGATTGTGACATCGAACCCGGCGAGCAAAGAAGCGCTCAAAACATTGCACAAAACCATCAAAAAAGTTGAAGATGATGTTGAAGGATTTTCATTCAATACATCGGTGTCGCAATTCATGATTTGTGTCAACGAACTTTCTGCGATGAACTGTCACGAACGCGCAATCCTCGAACCGCTTGCCATAATCATTTCGCCATACGCGCCGCATATCGCCGAGGAGTTGTGGCATCGTTTGGGCCATGAAGGAAGCATTTCAAAAGTACCTTTCCCGAAGTTCAACCCTGAGCATTTGGTCGAAAGCAGTAAGGAATATCCGGTATCACTCAACGGGAAGACCAAATTTTTTATCGAACTGCCGCTCGACTTGACAAAGGAACAAATCGAGGAAACAATCCTGAAAGACGGACGTACGGCGCAAATGCTTGGCGGCAACGCGCCGAAAAAGGTAATTGTCGTCCCGGGAAAAATCATCAATATTGTTCCTTGATGGAATTTGCCGCGCCAAAAAGTGCATGGGTAAAGGCAATCACGGCAATTATTTTTGCGGTGCTGCCCGTGTTGGCGGTGTTTGTTTTTTTAACAGAAACCGATCGGTTCGCATTTATAATTCCGGCGGTGATTTTCCTTTTGGTTTTGGCGTTGTCTTATTATTTCAACATAGTGCGTTATGAAATAACTGAAACGCACGTCTTGATCCGTCGGCCATTTGACCGCGTCAAAATCGCAAAGTCATCCATAACCGATGTGATTCCCATCAACAAAAAAGACATTAGGCGTTCAATCCGGACATTCGGAATCGGTGGCGTATTCTCCTATTCCGGACAATTCTGGAACAGCAAATTCGGCAACATGACTTGGTATCTTTCGGGAATGGATGGCGTCGTGCTATTGACTGACAAGTCAAAAAACAAGACGCTCTTGTCTCCTGAAAACTGTGAGAAATTCATCGCCGCGCTGAAATCCTGACATTTTAGCAGGCTTTTCCCTTTGGTTTTAAAATTGCGGGCGCGCCCCGAAACTTTAAAACTCAAAATCATGATGATGTATTATATTTTGCTGGGTGCGATCGCGCTTGTAAGCTGGCTCGTCGGGGCGCGTCTCAAGAGCAAGTTCGAACATTATTCGCATCTGCATTTGCAAAACGGCATGAGCGGCGCGGAAATCGCCGAAAAAATGCTCCACGATCACGGAATCCACGACGTGAAAGTCATCTCTACGCCGGGCATGCTGACCGATCACTACAACCCTGCAAACAAAACCGTCAACCTGAGTGAAGGCGTCTACAACCAGAGAAATGCCGCTGCCGCTGCTGTTGCCGCACACGAAGTTGGCCACGCAGTGCAACACGCGACGGCTTATAGCATGCTCAAACTTCGGTCGCAATTGGTTCCGGTGGTCAATATCGCATCGGGAATGTCACAATGGCTGGTCATTGGCGGTTTGATTCTTGGCGCTGCGGCAAATTCGCCTTACGGGTTTTACGTCGCGGTAATCGGACTCGCGATGATGGCCATGGCGACGATATTTGCCTTTATCACGCTTCCGGTAGAATACGACGCGAGCAATCGGGCGCTGGCCTGGCTTGAAAACAAACGAATGTTGACACGCGATGAACACGCAGGTGCGAAAGATGCGTTGAAATGGGCCGCCAGGACTTACGTTGTTGCGGCAATCGGCGCGCTGGCAAACCTCGTTTATTGGGGTTTCCAGGTGTTTGGTGGCCGACGTAGTGACTAAAATTAAAATATAAAGTTGGAATAGATTGGTAATCCGCTTCGGTAAAATGAAGCGGATTTTTTTATGATACCGATAGCAAAAACATAACGGGCAAGTAGACCGGATCGAAAAGCAACATAAGAAAATAGCCGGGAATATCTGTCAATAGTCACAATGGATGTAAGAAATACAGCATAATACAGAACGACGATAATTCTGGTCTGAACTTTATCCCTTTTCCCATTACAACTGGATTTGCCTTTCAATCTGTTGGTCGAGCGAAATAAACGTCTCGGTCCTCGAAACGCCTTCAATTGTCTGGATTTTCGTGTTGAGCAACTGCATCAAATGTTCGTTGTCGCGGCAAATGATCTTGATCAGGATTGACCAGTTTCCGGTAGTGTAATGGCATTCGAGCACTTCGGGAATTTTTCGCAACCCTTTTACGGCTTCTGAATTCCGCGCGGCTTTATTCAGGTAAATCCCGACGAACGCCATTGTGCTGTAACCCAAAACTTTGTTGTTGACCGTAAATTTTGAACCCGATATCACGCCGGCTTGCTCGAGCTTGCGCAGCCGCTGGTGAATTGCCGCGCCTGAAATCCCGATTTTGTTTCCGATTTGAAGTATCGGCTTGCGCGCGTCCTGCATTAAATCGCGGAGGATTTCCTTGTCTATGCCGTCAATTTCAATTTGAAGTGAATTGATTTTCATACCTTTTCAATTTTAATCGAATGTATGATTTTAATTTCAAATTGAAACACAAAGCTGGTTTTAGCTGTGTTTTATCGGATTATAGCCAAAGTATTCAACCGCTTTTTCCTTGAAAACAACACCGTACTGCTCAAGTTCGTTCAAAATGGGCTCGTAAACTTCTTTGGAAATCGGAAGCTGTACGCCCGGCGTTGTGATATTGCCATTAAGGATTTGCAAAGTGGCCATCGCCACGGGTAACCCGACGGTTTTGGCCATTGCGGTATATGTCTGGTCATCGCCAATGCAGACCATTTTTGAGTCGATTTGCTTCTGCTCGCCGTTTACTTCGTAGCCAAACTTGTGATACATTACAATCATGTCTTTGTCTTCGGGAGCGAGCGTCCATTTGTCTGATAAGATGCGCTCGAGGATTTGTGCCGGCGTCGCATTTTTAAGCCCGACGATTTTATTCGGGTTGAACAAATCAAGTTCGAGCAATTTATCCCACATGATATCGTCCTGCTCGATGCCGAGTTGCAAACGGAGCTTGATTTCAACCGAATCGGTCGGGTGATAGGGCAAAAACAGATTCGTAAACTCGCGATAGCTCATCGTTTCGGAATCGTCAACGATATAAGTATCGTCGGTCATGCCCAATTGCACGAACATATTCCAGGCTTTTGAATAACCTACGCGGCGAATCGTACCACGGAACAAAGTCAGCGCATCGTCAAGCCCGTAAACGCTTTTGTACTTCAACGAATCTCGGTTGGCGTAGGCTTCAAAACGGCCATAACCTTCAACTTCGAGGAATTCCGTACGGCGGAAAAGTCGGTGGTACGGAATGTACTTGTAAGTTCCTTCCTGCAAGAATTTAGCTGCGCCGCCATTACCGGCCAAAACCACATTGCGCGGCGCCCAGGTGAATTTGTAGTTCCAGAGGTTGTTGTCCGATTCGGGCGCAACGAGTCCGCCGCAGAATGATTCGAACAAAATCATTTTGCCGCCTTGTTCGCGGACGTGATCGATGACTTTCATCGCGCTCATATGATCGATGCCCGGATCAAGCCCGATTTCATTCATAAAAATGAGCCCGTTTTCTTTGGCTGCGGCGTCAAGGCTATACATCGCCTCGCTGATGTACGATGCCGTCACCATATGCTTTTTGTAAGTAATGCAATCCCTGGCGACTTCAATGTGCAAGTGCGCCGGCAGCATTGAAATCACGATGTCGGCCTTGTCGATTTGGGTTTTACGCTGCGTTTCGTTAAAGATATCGAGCGCGATCGGCGTCGCATTTTTGTGGCCGCCGGTTTTTCTTTGGGCAAGTTCGGCAGACAAATCACCGATGGTCAGGTGCAATTGTTCTTCGTCTGACTTTTCAAGTAAATATTTGATCAGCGATGAAGCTGAACGCCCCGCGCCGATAATCAGGATGTTTCTCATTGTTCTAGTCCTTCAAGTTCTTCGAGTTCCTTTTTGGTTTCCTTTTCGGATTGTATTTTTTTCTGTTCGAATTGGCGGTCGGTTTCGACCTCGTTTGTCGCGAAAAGCTGTTTTCCGATAACGACTACAAACAAAAGTCCCGACACAATCAGCAATAATCGCGATGCGTGCCATTGCCTTCCACTGGAATTCCTGAAAGCGAGAAATGCAAAAATCGCCGTAGGGATAATTGGCAAAATTGCAAGTGTGTCAAGCGGCAAAATCGTAAAAACGATGCTGACCAGCGCAAAGAATACAGCAATACCGATGAATATTTTTTTAGCCATTTTTACACTTTTAAATGCCTGTAGCGGTTTTGAGGGTCAATTGCCCGGTTCCGACAGGAATGCTGAATTTGATCAACGCCGGCACTTTTGACGCATCGGCAGTAAGCCAGATCAGGTTTTTGTCTTTGCCTTTCAACGCATCTGTTTTGGCCGAAATCGAAACCTTGTAACAGTCTTTTTTGCCGAGGTTTCCTGCAGTGACAGATTCCCTGCCCATATATTTAACGATGACGGGGATTTCTTTTTCGTCGAAAATCACCGTGAACGCTGTGGTCTGCCCAGGTTTTTGCGCGCCGATATTTACTGTTCGCAATTTATAAAGAATCGAAAGCACGTCTTGCGTGGCCGGGCCAACGGCTAACGTTTTCTTTCTTTCGGGCCGCTGTTGTTTTTTGACCGTGCTGTTTATCGTCCGGCCGTCGTTGGTGAAAGTATATTTTTCTTTTTTGGCATAACCGCCTTCAGAAATGTCACGCTTGTACATCGTCGGTTTCAAAGTCACCGGATTGACATAAGATTCATAAAGGTCCCGAATCCTGAAAAATGAATCCCATTTGCTGAACGTTACCGCCTGACAGGTCAAATGCAGGTAATTGTTTTTCGGGGTTTTGACAGTACCGGTTCCGAGCTTGACCTCGGCGATCTGCGTCATCAGCCCGGCCATATTGTAAGATGCCGCATACGTCAGCGTTTCCCCGGATTTGATTTGGGTGCGTCCGGTGATTGTTAAAAACAGGCAGCAAACAAATAGTACTTTCTTCATTTTCGCAAAAAATGGTCGTGCAAATGTACTTTATTTAACGTTTAAAATTCTTCGGCCGGCATTAATTATTGGGAGTTATCAGGTAATTTTGCACCTATAGATTAATTATGGAACGAAAAATTATTGCCACCGCGGCTTTTTTCGGAATGACCGCTATCATGCTCGACGCATTTGGCGCGCATAAACTGAAGGATTTGCTTGAGCCCGAGATGCTCGCCGCTTTTAAAACAGGGGCACGCTACCAGATGTATCACGCATTTTTTCTGTTGTTCGTCGCGCTTTATCCGTCAATTCCGGACCGTGCGCGAAAGAGCATGTATTGGCTGACAGTTAGCGGTGTTACATTGTTTTCGGGCTCGATTTATATACTGTCGACAAGAAGTCTCAGCGGTGTCGATTTCAGTGGGATCGGATGGGTGACGCCGGCCGGCGGAATATTATTGATTGCGGCCTGGCTGGTGCTGTTCGTTAATTTCGTGCGCAAAAAGTCATAAAATTGATTGTTAAGAAAACGTTTTCAACATTAATTTTTTACTTTTGCCTTCTTTAAAATACACAACTCAAACAAAACTTATGGATAATAACACGCTGATTACGAAATCGATTTCGTTAGAAGGCTTAGGAATCAAAAATTCAAATGTTCATTACCAGCTGTCTCCCGATGAGCTGCATGACCTTACCATAAAGTTCGGCCAGGGCGTGGAATCGTCTGCCGGCGCGCTGGCCGTCAATACAGGCGAATTTACGGGCCGTTCACCGCAAGATCGCTTTATCGTCAAAGATTCAGTCACCGCTGATAAAGTCTGGTGGGGAAAAGTCAATTTGCCGTTCGATCCTGAAAAATTCGACGCGCTTTACGACAAAGTGATGAACTATCTTTCCAATAAGGAAATCTATGCGCGCGACAGTTACGTTTGTGCCGATGAGAATTACAGGCTTAACGTCCGGGTTGTCACTGAAACGCCGTGGGCAAACCTGTTTTGCTACAATATGTTCCTGCGCCCAAAGACGTCTGAACTTGAAAACTTTGCGGCTGACTGGCATGTGATATGTGCGCCTGGTTTTATGGCCGACCCGGCCCTCGACGGTACGCGCCAGCACAATTTCGCGATTTTGAACTTTACTAAAAAAATTGCGCTTATCGGCGGGACGGGCTATACCGGCGAAATGAAAAAAGGCATTTTCTCGGCATTGAACTTCATATTGCCTGTAGACAAGAATACATTCCCGATGCACTGTTCGGCCAATGTCGGTAAAGATGGCGATACGGCGATTTTCTTCGGACTTTCGGGCACTGGAAAAACGACATTGTCGGCCGATCCTGAGCGCAAGCTGATTGGCGACGACGAGCACGGCTGGACCAAAGAAAACACCGTGTTCAACTTTGAAGGCGGTTGCTATGCCAAGGTCATCAACCTGACCGAAGAGAACGAACCCGATATTTTCCGTGCCATCAAACGCGGTGCGATCCTTGAAAACGTAATCTTCAAGCCAGGCACGAATGAAGTCGACTTTGAAGATGTTTCAATCACACCGAATACACGCGTAAGTTATCCTATTTACCACATTGACAATATCCAACCGGGGTCAATCGGTAGAAACCCGAAAAATATTTTCTTTTTGACCGCTGATTCATTTGGAATCCTGCCTCCGATCGCAAAATTGACTCCCGGACAGGCTGCTTATCACTTCATTTCGGGCTATACTGCAAAAGTGGCCGGAACCGAAGCCGGAATCAATGAGCCGCAGCCGAATTTCTCAGCGTGTTTCGGTGCGCCGTTCATGCCGTTGCACCCAACCAAATATGCCGAAATGCTGAGTGCCAAAATGCAGGAAGCCGGCGTAACGGTTTGGTTGGTCAATACCGGCTGGACTGGTGGGCCATATGGCGTCGGAAGTCGTATGAAGTTGAAATATACAAGGGCGATGATCACGGCTGCGCTTAACGGCGAACTCAACAATGTTGAATTTGTCAAACATGAGGTTTTCGGCATCGAAATGCCAACGACTTGCCCGAACATTCCCAATGAAGTCCTTAACCCGAGAAACACATGGGAAGATAAAAACTTGTATGACGCTAAAGCGATTGAACTTGCAGACAAATTCCGTGAGAACTTCAAGAAGTTTGAGGAATTTGCCAATGAAGAGATTATGGCTGGAGCGCCAAGAGGATAATGTTATTAATTCGAGGTTAAAGCCGCTTAGGAATAAGCGGCTTTTTTTTATTCGCAAAAAGCAAAAAAAAACGCCGCAAACGCAGCGCTTCATATAGTAGATTTCTTTTTCCGCTTATTTGTCTTTAGTTTCTTTATTTGCTTTGATGATGTATTTCTCCAAAGCCATCGTCATTGACGGCGCTTCGGGTGACGGCGCCATAATGTCTACGCGCAACCCGTGTGCTTCGGCTTCTTTTTGTACCGAAGCGCCGAAGACCGCAATTCGGGTATCATTTTGCTTGAAGTCAGGAAAGTTCTTGAACAGTGACTTGATTCCCGTTGGGCTGAAAAACGCGAGAACGTCGTAGTAGACATCTGCCAGATCTGACAAATCGCTCATAACCGTTTTATAAAACGTTCCCTGTGTCCAATCTACCTTAAGCGCGTTGAGGATTTGCGGCGCTTCGGGATTGAGTTGGTCCGAAGCGGGCAACAGGAATTTTTCTTCCTTATATTTTTTGATCAGCGGAACCAGATCGCCGAAATCTCTTTGGCCGACGTAAATTTTACGCTTTCTATATACGACGTATTTCTGCAGATAATAAGCGATGGCTTCAGACTGGCAGAAATATTTCAATCCTTCAGGAACTTTATACCGCATTTCCTCGGCGACGCGAAAGAAATGGTCAACCGCGTTTTTGCTTGTAAGAATGATGGCGGTGTATTGGCTGACGTCGATTTTCTGTAAACGGATGTCTTTAGCGCTGACGCCCTCAACATGGATAAACGGTCTGAAATCTATTTTAACTTTCAGTTTTTGCTGCAGATCAAAGTAAGGCGAATTCGCTACATTGGGTTCAGGCTGCGATACCAAAATTGTTTTGACTTTCATAGGGATATTTTGGATGCATTAACTTTTTGTAAACCAATAATACATAAAATAGTAGGGCGCTATTTCAAGAGCGCAAAGATACAAAATAAAATAAAACAGCTTGCCGGCAATAAAGTTTTGGTAATTCTTCAACGCAACAAGATAAGTTAACAGATTTGTTGCCAATATTGCAGTGATTAAAACGAAAAACAGAAATTCCGGTGACGTATTGGAATAAAATAGCACAATATCGACAGGCAGCAATAATAGCGCAATATAACTTCTGTAGCTCACCTTGCGCAAATTGAATTGCTCAACGAACTCATCCATGTTAAACGCCGTGCCTATGATTTTGTCAATCAGGAATTTGCAAAGAATGAAAACGCCGAGCAAAGTAGAAATCCGGATGAAAAGCACCCAATCTGTCTTGGTCGCAAAACCGTAATGGGCTAAAGCGAGCTGGATAAAAAAAGCAACCGAAATGACCTGAACAGTAAAAAGCAGGATGGTAAAGCCGCTCATCAAATGGCTTGGATCCTTGTAAACCTTGATGTATTTATCTGATACGAGCAGTCGCGCAAAATCGGCGAAGCGCTTCTCAAAAGCCGTTCGCGTTACCGCAAGCAGCGCAAAACATACCACGAACAGTACGGTTGCCCAGTCTGTGGGTTCAAGAATTCGCGGTAAAATGGACTCGGCTATCATTTCGCAAAAGTAATGATTTTTGGTTACGGCAACAGGACTGTTCATAACTCGAAAACCGCAGCAATCCAAGCGGTTCGGCAACCGATGAACTATTATCATTTTATTATGAATCCGAAGCGCCAAAAACCTTATTTTTGCTGACAATTAGATGCTTTTGTGCCGATGAGCGACAGCCTGGTCATTATTCCTACGTTTAATGAAATCGAGAATATCGAAGCGATTATCCGCAAGGTTTTTTCATTGCCCAAAGCATTCGACGTATTGATTGTCGATGACAATTCACCTGATGGTACGGCTGAAAAAGTAACCGACCTGATGCATGAATTCGATGGCAGGTTGTTTTTGAAAAAGCGCACAAAAAAAGCGGGCCTCGGAACGGCTTATGTTGCCGGGTTCAAATGGGCGATGTCACATCAATACGATTATATCTTTGAAATGGATGCAGACTTTTCGCATAATCCGGACGATCTCGAAAAGTTGTACGATGCCTGCGTCAATGGCGCCGACATGGCAATCGGGTCGCGCTACGTTACGGGCGTGAATGTTGTCAATTGGCCGCTCAGCAGAGTGCTTTTGTCTTATTTTGCATCGAGTTACGTTCGTTTCATCACCGGGATGAAAATTCAGGATGCGACTGCCGGATTTATCTGCTATAGGCGAAAAGTACTTGAAAACATTGGGCTTGAGCGTGTGCATTTTATCGGTTATGCATTCCAGATCGAAATGAAATACCGCACGTTTGCCAAACATTTTAAAATTGTGGAAGTGCCGATCATTTTCACCGACCGCACCAAAGGCCAGTCAAAAATGAGCAACGCCATAATCAAAGAAGCCGTTTTTGGCGTTATCACCTTGCGGATCCGCAAATTATTCAACAGATTGTAACATGGGAAGTACGTTGATCAAGAATGCCAAAATTGTCAATGAAGGCGAAATCCTTGAAGGCGACTTGCTGATCGAGGGCGAAATCATCGTCGAAATCGGCGAACACATCAGCCCGAAGTCGCCGTCTGTAAACATCGTCGACGCTGAAGGCAATTACCTCATTCCCGGCGCAATCGACGA
>JAEWLD010000278.1 GCA_023393485.1 Bacteroidota bacterium | reverse complement strand
AATCAGGATAATGCTTAAGATGATTGTGAAAATGGTGCTGCAGATCGTCCGCAGAATAATTCCCCAGAATGAGGCGAACCAAATCTCGAGCACAAACAAAATCACGTGATGCACCACAACCGAAAGCAGGATAAATGAAAATCGCTCGGGCGTCAGGACATCGTTGATTTTAATGGTTTGATATTCATAGCTGAGGCCGAACGAAAACTTGAAAATCGCCGGTCTCGCATAAGCCAAAATCACACAGGCTGCCGCGTGAACACCGCCCGAATTGCAGAACATGTCCATCAGCAATCCAAGCAAAAACGACGCGCCGAGCAAGCCCAATTTATTGCCGCCGACAGGATACAGCATGATGAACAACACGTACGGATATGGCGTAATGAAACCCCAAAGATCCATATTGTTGAAAATGATGATCTGTGCCGCGAGCAGCAAGATAAACCGGACGATATTGGTAATGACCGTATTATTCATCTTTCTTGGTAGTGGCTTCGAGCTTGACGATTTCGTCGCGATGTTTCGGCCTGATTACGTAAACATGGCCCAAATTGGTCATATCGTTAAAAAGCCTTACGTTGATTGTATAGAAATTGGTTTCGTCGTCCTTAAAAATTTTGTCGATTGTACCGATGCCGATGTTTGGCGGAAAAATAGTTGACTGATCGCCGGTTACGATCGTGTCGCCTTTACGGATCGAAGCGAGTCGCGGCAAATCGATCAGCTGGACAAAACCGGTGCTTTTTCCGTCCCAGATCAAAGTGCCGAAGTGGTTTGACTTCTTGATTTTGGCATTGATTTGCGACTTGATATTGAGTATCGAAATGACGGTCGCATAATTTTTCGAGGTCTTGTCAACCACGCCGATAATGCCCGCGCTGTTGATCACGCCCATATCCGGTCGGACGCCTTGGGCTTCGCCGCTGTTGATTGTCAGATAGTTTTCGTAGACGTTGTAGGAGTTGTGGATGACTTTCGAGGTGATGATCCGCGTTTTGTCGACGCCTTTGATACTGTCGATTTTTCGCACCGCCGTCGTGTCATCAAGATTGAACAAAAGACTCTTGAGACGGGCATTTTCTTTGGCCAATTCCTCGTTTTGGCCTTTTAGCCTGAAATATTCGCCCGCCGAATTGATTTGGGAATAAATCCCGCCGGTCAAAAAGTTCGCCGATGATACCACTTTGCTCCGATGATATGAATGCGACTGGACAGTCAACACCAACGAAATGCCTAAAAGCAGCAAAAACAGCAACCGGGTACTGTTTTTAAAGATGAAATTAAATATCTGCTGCATTAGATCGGTGGCTATTTAACATTAAAATTAACGGAGCTATGCTCCGTTCAGTTCGCCATTGGCTCGGATCCCAAATTCCAATCGAAATCCTGGAAGTCATTTTGGAATTTGAGATTTCATTTTTTTGAATTCTTATTTTATCAGGATACTTCTGAATTTCGGGATGTTTTTCAGTGCCATTCCGGTGCCGCGAACAACAGCGCGAAGCGGATCTTCGGCGATGTATACCGGCAGGTCGGTCTTTTGCGAAATACGTTTGTCGAGTCCGCGCAACATCGAACCTCCGCCAGCCAGGTAAATACCGGTGTTGTAAATATCGGCTGCGAGTTCAGGCGGGGTTTGCGACAAGGTTTCCATGATCGCGTCCTCGATACGCTGGATTGATTTGTCGAGCGCTTTCGCGATTTCGCGGAATGAGACTTCAACCTGCTTTGGCTTGCCAGTCAACAGGTCACGGCCCTGGACAGACATATCTTCCGGCGGCGTGTCCAGATCTTCGATGGCCGCGCCGATGGTGATCTTGATTTTTTCCGCGGTGCTTTCGCCCACGAACAGGTTGTGCTGCGTCCGCATGTAGTAAATGATGTCGTTGGTGAAAACGTCGCCCGCAATTTTTACGGATTTGTCACAAACAATACCGCCGAGGGCAATCACCGCGATTTCGGTTGTTCCGCCGCCGATGTCTACGATCATGTTTCCTTTCGGCTGCATGATGTCGATGCCGTTACCGATCGCCGCCGCCATTGGCTCGTGGATCAGGTAGACTTCTTTTCCGTTGACGCGCTCGCAACTTTCCTTAACCGCTCGCATTTCCACTTCGGTAATGCCCGACGGAATACAGACGACCATGCGCAAAGCCGGCTTGAACATACGTTTCTTAAGTGCCGGAATGCTCATGATAAACATGTTGATCATCTTTTCGGACGCATCAAAGTCAGCGATAACGCCATCTTTCAATGGTCGGATTGTCTTGATATTCTCATGGGTTTTGCCTTGCATCATATTGGCTTCCTTGCCAACGGCGGTAATCTTACCAGATATTCGGTCGCGCGCAACAATCGACGGACTGTCAATGACAACCTTGTCATTGTGAATAATCAGGGTGTTAGCCGTACCGAGGTCAATGGCGATGTCCTCGGTCATGAAGTCAAAAAATCCCATGTGAAATGTTTGGGTTAAAAATTACTAAAAAATTAAGAGCAAAGGTACACATTTTAATATACCAATTAAACTTTTTTCAACTGCCATAAAACGGTCAAACTGTGTTCTTTCAATGCTTAAAATGACGCGTTCCGGTAAATACCATCGCCATCTTATTCTCGTTGCAATAATTGATGCTCAACTCGTCCTTAATCGAGCCGCCGGGTTGGATCACCGCAGTGATTCCGGCGTTGTGCGCAATTTCGACACAGTCCGGAAATGGGAAAAATGCATCGCTTGCCATGACTGCGCCGCGAAGGTCAAACCCGAATGAGTTCGCCTTTTCAATGGCTTGTTTCAATGCATCTACGCGCGAGGTCTGTCCGGTGCCGGACGCGATTAACTGGCTGTCCTTCGCAAAAACGATCGTATTTGATTTCGTGTTCTTGCAGATTTTGGACGCAAACAGCAGGTCGTTTATTTCTTCGGGCGTAGGGGCAACGGTAGTAACGACGGTTAGGTGTCCTTTATTGTCAGTGATGTTGTCCTTTGCCTGGACGAGCAAGCCGTTCAGGCACGTACGAACCTGTTTTTCAGGCAATGCGACGTCATTTTGGATGAGAATGATCCGGTTTTTCTTTTCAGACAAAATGGCGATGGCCGCCTGGTCATAAGACCGTGCGATGACGACCTCGCAAAACAATTTGTTGATTTCTGACGCCGTAGCCTGGTCGATATTTCCATTTGCGATCAATACGCCGCCAAATGCCGATGTCGGATCGCCGGCCAAAGCATCGAGATAGGCATCTTTCATTGACTTTCGCGTGGCTAATCCGCAGGCGTTGTTGTGTTTTAAAATCGCGAAAGTCGGATCGTCGTTTTTGAATTCGAGAATCAAACTGACTGCGGCGTCAACGTCGAGCAAATTGTTGTATGACAATTCCTTGCCGTTCAATTTTTTGAACATCGCATCGAAATCGCCGAAGAAAAAGCCTTTCTGGTGCGGGTTTTCGCCATAGCGCAACGTTATGCCATTTGACTGGCTGGCTTTATAATAGGTTTGCTTCGCCAGTTCGCTGTCGCTCGGCTCGTCGGTGTTGAAATAGTTGAAAATCGCGGTATCGTAATTTGATGAAACCCGGAACGCTTTTGTCGCAAACAGTTTTCTGTCTTCAAGCGATGTCACGCCATTCTTCTCATTGAGCAAATCGAGCAGCATCGCGTACTCGTCCATCGATGGCACGATAACCGTGTCCTTGAAGTTCTTGCCCGCCGCGCGAATCAGTGAAATGCCGCCAATGTCGATTTTCTCAATGATGTCGGCCTGAGACGCGCCCGATGCAACCGTTTTTTCAAACGGGTACAAATCAACAATCACCAAATCAATTTGCGGAATGTCAAACTCACTCATTTGTGCCACATCGCTTTCATTGTCCTGACGGTTCAAAATGCCGCCGAAGATTTTCGGGTGCAATGTCTTGACGCGTCCGCCGAGGATTGACGGATATGACGTCACGTCCTCAACGGCAACAACCGGAATTCCAAGATTTTTAATGAATTCTTCGGTGCCGCCGGTAGAATAGAAAGTGACGTTTTGCTCGTGTAATTTTTTGATGATCGGTTCCAATCCATCCTTTGAAAAGACAGAAACCAATGCCGATTTAATGGTTTTTTCAGTGCTCATTTTAAGTAGTTGTGTTGAAGTTGCAAAAGTAGTTTTTTGGGAACAATCCCCAATGCGATTTTGGCAACAAAAATTTGTGAAAATATGCGGTTTTGCCGTAAGATGTAAGATTTTTAAATCGGTAAGGGAACATCCGCCCCTTCCCTGAAGGTAAACTACAAAAATTTCGGACGCGGCCATTGCGGTAAAACCGTACTAAATGCCAAATTCCCCAATTGGCACAAATAGTCCACGTTCATTTCAAGCCAATTCCCGAAATATAAAATATTAGGTTTTTGTAGAAAAAATCCGCAATTTTACGAACCAATTCATTCCCGATGTTCCTTTACCTCAGGCTGCTCAAAGAGAGTTTCAGTTTCGCGATCAATGCTTTGCGCAATAACAAGCTGCGTACTTTGCTGTCATTACTCGGGGTGACGATTGGCATTTTTTCGATCATTGCAGTTCGCGCTGCCGTTGATTCACTTGACCGGAAAATCAAGACCGACCTCAGCGCACTCGACAAGAACACAATGTATCTCACGCGCGTATCGTTTGGCCCGTCCGAAGTGCCGCGTTGGAAAATGGATCAATTTCCCGATGTTACTTACGATGAATTTCGTCTTCTCAAAGAATCGGTGACGCAGGCCGAGAATTTTTGCTTCCAATATTTCACCAACAGCGAAAACATCAAATACGAGGGCGAGACAGCCAAAAATATCAATATGGTTCCGGTAACCTACGAGTTCGACGATATCCAGCGGCTCGAGTTTGAAAGCGGCCGTTTTTACAATGAAGCCGAGTCGAACGCCGGTGCGCCGGTCATGGTGATCGGTTATGAGGTAGCGCAGACGCTGTTCAAAGATGCAGATCCGATCGGCAAACAAGTGCGCGCCTACGGCCAGAAGTTTACGGTTATCGGGGTAATCAAAAAACAAGGCGCCGGAATGTTTGGCGACAGCAATGATACGTCGGTATTTTTTTCATCGAACTTTCTGCGAAAAAAATACGGTGACAGCAACAAAACGGCGTTCATGCTCCCGGTCATCATCATCAAACCGATGCCGGGCGCCGATTCGCACGAACTCAAAGGCGAAGTCATCCAAAAGTTACGCAACTTGCGCGGGATGAAAGCCGGTGAAATCGACAATTTTTTTGTCAATGTACTTTCGGGGTTTACCGATTTGATCGATGGAATCGTAAGCATGCTCAATATGGTCGGCTGGTTTATCAGCGGATTTTCGCTGCTGGTAGGCGGTTTTGGGATTGCCAACATCATGTTTGTATCGGTCAAGGAACGGACAAATCTGATCGGTATTCAAAAATCCCTTGGCGCGAAAAACAAATTCATCCTGTTCCAATTCCTTTTCGAGGCAGTAATCCTGTCTGTGATTGGCGGGATTATCGGGATTCTGATGGTTTGGGGAATCACCGTCCTGATGACCAAAATGGTCGATTTCGAATTTGTATTGAGTTTTGCCAACGTAATCGTCGGCGCATCGCTTGCCACTGTTATCGGGCTTATTTCGGGATTGCTTCCGGCGATTTTTGCCTCGCGGCTCGATCCTGTCGAAGCCATACGAACCGGCATGTAATCAGTCGCTGTTCCGCGAATATTCCTTCCCAACCTGGGTTAGTGCGGATACCATGTCTGCGTCGCCTGGTCATAAACCGGCGGAAACATGATCGCCTCGGTTTTCGATAAGCGGCCGTCGTTAAATTAAATTCCTTTGCCTACGGATTATTGCTGGTAAATGCAGCCGAATCGTGTGAGAATCGACTTTTTCGACATCGCCAAAGTTACGCTGAGGCTCACCATCGGCACAATAAATATCCTCAGAAAGCGTCAGGCCAGAGTGAAATCAAACTATTTTCGTC
>JAEWLD010000159.1 GCA_023393485.1 Bacteroidota bacterium | reverse complement strand
AAGCCCGTTCAGCAGAAGGAAAATAGCCACGACGAGCCAGCCGATCGGCGAACCGAAGAAGGATAAGATTTCTTTTAGAAGGATAGACTTCATTTTATAAAAAATTTCAAGTTTGAAGTTTAAAGTTTAGGTCAGAATCCTAACCTTGAACTTTAAACTTTAAACGGCTCCAAAATTAATAATTATTAATCCAAAACCACCAGTTTATCCACGCTCCACGCTTCCGGTTTGTCGTTAAACAGTTTTTTAGTAAAAGTCCAGACGTCGTAAAACAGTTCTGATTGGCGGTAATTTTCGAGATCGGCCTCGGTTTCCCAATAGCTGTAAGTGAAAAATACGTTCGGATTTTCCCTGTCGCGATACAATTCGAGTAAACGGTTTCCGGGTGCATTTCGTATTTTCTCCTTCATCAATTCAAAATTCTCGAGAAATGCCGGGATATTTTCAGGATGGAAACTCAACTTTACAATTCGTACGAACATTTTCTTTGGTTTTTAGTCGTTGGTCGTTTGTGGTTGGTTTTTAGTCGTTGGTCGCTGGTCGTTGGTCGCTGACGCTGCCGGCTGCCAAAACGTAACTCTCAATTCCTAATTCTTAATGTTTTTGCCCGTCAAAACTTCCGCTTCTAATCAGTGAAATTAATCGTCACAACATCCCGATATCCCAATCCCAAAAGGCTTGTTGCCGTTCCGGTTGTATTCGGGTTGCTTCTGAAAATAGCGATTTCAAGAAAGCCGGCTTCATTGAAGATCGCCAGCTTTTCACCCTCATAATATTTGATGGGGTTATTGCCCGATGCGATGTCTGAATATTTGTCGCGGATTTTCCTGATATTGCTCCGGTTTCCAACGCGCCCGCGTTCGTTGAGAACAATTTCAAAAGCGCGGCCTTTGGCGGTGTCGGCGAACATTTTCCGGTCAATATTCGTGACGACATTCCCAAAATGATCAATATAGACGACATAACCTTTGATTGAATTTTTGTCGGCGGCAATCACCGGCTGGAGTTCGGTTGGACGGTTGATTTCGGTAATTTCTTTTCCGATGACATTCAGCGTTCCGCCTTTTGCTATATGGCATGCGACTTTGACAAAAACGTCCAAATCTGTAAACTTTGCCGGGAAACGATCGTGAATGCTGATCGCAACGACTTTTTCAGGAACGATCTTTTGTGTCACCAGGCCCAAAATGCCATTGTCTGCGCAAACAAAAAAATGGCCTTGCCACTGCACGACGATGTGTTTGTTTTCCTTGTTCATTTCTGCATCGACACCGATTAAATGCACCGTGCCTTCGGGGAAACTCGAATACGCTGCAGAAATGACGTAGCTGGCTTCGGTCGTGTTGAACGGATCGATATCGTGCGAGACATCAATAATCAAGGCTTCCGGGTATTCGGAAAGGATTTTTCCCTTGAGTGCGCCGACGAAATGGTCTTTCAGTCCGTAGTCAGTCGTAAGGGTGATTATTGACATAAAGTTGTTTATAACTATTTGCGGGACTTTGCCCGATTTCACTAAATTTGGAAAAGGCAAAGCTAATAATATATTGGCGAAATTAACTAAAAACTCCAGAGATTGAACGAAAGAATTATTGAGCTGGTAGATATTGCCCCGAAGGAATTTTGGGGCGCCCAGGATTCGCACCTTGAAACCATAAAAAAATATTATCCGAAACTGAAAATCGTCGCGCGCGGCACTACCATCAAAGCTTTTGGCGAGCCGGAAGTGCTCGATGAATTTGAGAACCGCTTCAACCGTTTGATGGCGCATTTCTCGCGTTACAACCGCATTGACGACAACGTGATTGAGCGCGTCATCGAAGGCGGCGCACAGGATGAGCAGCGGATGCTCGGCGACGACAAGATTTTGGTGCACGGCGTTGGCGGAAAAATCATCAAGGCGATGACGGCAAACCAGCAGTTGCTCGTCAATACGATGAACAAAAACGATATGGTTTTTGCGGTCGGCCCGGCCGGTACGGGAAAAACGTATACAGGCGTAGCGATGGCGGTCAAGGCATTGAAGGAAAAATCAGTCAGGCGGATCATTCTCACGCGTCCCGCGGTTGAAGCAGGCGAGAACCTCGGTTTTTTGCCCGGCGACATGAAAGAGAAGCTTGATCCGTATATGCAACCACTGTACGATGCGCTTCGCGACATGATTCCCGCACAGTCACTTGAAGATTATATTTCAAAAGGCATCATTCAGATTGCGCCGCTTGCCTTTATGCGCGGGCGTACGCTTGACAACGCATTCGTTATTCTTGACGAAGCGCAGAATACGACGCATTCGCAAATGAAAATGTTTTTGACTCGCATGGGCAAAAACGCTAAATTCATGATTACCGGCGATCCTGGCCAGGTTGACTTGCCGCGCCGGACAACATCGGGATTGAAGGAAGCCTTGCTTGTGCTCAAAAGCATTGACGGCATCGGCATCATTTACCTCGATGATAAGGATATCGTCCGCCACAAGCTCGTCAAAAAAGTCATCGACGCCTATAAGAGCATTGAAAATCACGATTGATCATTTGAAAATTTTGGAATTTGAAAATGTGAGCTGATCTGAAAATTATCTGGTTCCAATTTTAGCGGCGATACTTATTAAAATCGAATTTGCGAATGAATTGAAAGGGTCAAATTTTGTGATCTGGTGATTTTAATTTTCGAATTTCCAAATTTTCAAATTAATCCAGGCACTCTCGGGTGTCTTTTTTATTTAATTTTGCCGCTCCAACAACACAACTATGAACACTATCACTACTACGGATTTCCGTTTTCCGGGACAGAAATCGGTTTATCGCGGCAAAGTCCGTGAAGTCTACAACATCAATGACGAGTTATTGGTGATGATCGCGACAGATAGACTTTCGGCGTTTGACGTCGTAATGCCGAAGGGAATTCCCTATAAAGGCCAAATCCTCAATCAGATTGCGACCAGGTTTATGGAACTGACTTCTGACATCGTTCCAAATTGGCTTATCGCTACGCCCGATCCCAATGTCGCCGTCGGCCATTTGTGCGAGCCTTTTAAAGTCGAAATGGTCATTCGCGGTTACCTTTCGGGTCATGCGGCGCGCGAATATGCGGCAGGCAAACGTATCCTTTGCGGAGTTTCGATGCCTGAAGGACTGAAGGAAAACGACAAATTTCCCGAACCGATCATCACGCCCTCGACCAAGGCAGACAATGGCGAGCACGATGAAGATATCTCGCGCGAAGAGATACTGAACAAAGGAATCGTTTCGGCAGACGATTATGCCGTACTTGAAAAATACACCCGCGACCTGTTTGAACGCGGAACCGGGATTGCGGCCTCGCGCGGACTGATTCTGGTCGATACGAAATATGAATTCGGAAAGACCAAAGACGGTAAAATCGTGCTCATCGATGAAATCCATACGCCCGATTCGTCGCGATATTTCTACGCCGACGGTTATGCGGAAAGACAGGCGAAAGGCGAGGAGCAAAAGCAGCTGTCAAAGGAATTCGTGCGCCGCTGGCTGATTGAAAACGGTTTTCAGGGGAAAGAAGGCCAGCAGATTCCGGAGATGAGTGATCAGTACATCGCTTCGGTTTCTGAACGCTATATTGAATTGTATGAAAATATCCTGGGCGAAAAGTTCGTCAAGGCAGACATATCGTCGATTCACGAACGAATCGAGCAAAACGTGACTGGATTTTTGAAGCAACGCTAAATCCGAATTTGTTTAAATTTTCAATGAACCGTCTTCTCAGGCGGTTTTTTTTATTGGATTTTCCGTTGTTAAAATTTTGTTATAAAAATCTGATACTGTAACAATTAAAAATAGCCGACGTCTTGTCGGTCAAGTTCATCAACTAATTATCAATCAAAAATCAATCATAATGAAAAAAACGATCGTTTATCTCGGAATGGCGTTAGTCACTTTCACCAACGCCGCAATTGCCTCAACAACCGGCAGCACAACCGCCATTACGGCTGAAGCCCGTCCGAACGTCACGCCACTTTGCGCGGCAATCAGCAAAGGCGATATCGCTACCGTAAAAAAATTCGTCGAGTACGGCGCCGATGTCAATGAAAAATCAAATGATATGTCGCCGCTGATGATCGCCGCGCGTTACAACAATGTTGAAATCATCGAATTCCTATTGTCAAAAGGTGCCGATATGAATTTCAAGAATGAGAGCGGCATGACGGCGATGAAATGTGCAATTTCGTCAAACGCCAAAGATGCAGCGATAATGCTGCGGAAAGCGGGAGCCAAAAGCTAATAGGAAAGCGTCATGAAAATGGCGCTTTTTTTCTTTGTTGATGCAACCTCATTGTGAAATTACACGTCTTGCCACCAATCCGTTCATTGATAGCCAATTCGACAAATGTTAAATTAAAGTTAAATTTCAGTACTGTGTAAAACATAATACCTGATTTTAGCCATATCTTTGTACAAGAAAATACATCATCATTCAATCATTAAATCATCATCAAAAAAAATCAATCATCATGAAAACTTTTTTATTTACAATCGCTGCAGCAATTTTGGGTTTTGCAAACACAAACGCTGAAAACATCCACAACGCTACCGAAGTAAACGGTGGAAACAAAGTGAATGACACGGCTAAGGTTCGTCTCGCTACAGTGACAGGAGATGACGCGGTACACATCGCAGAGGATTTGAAAATCATCGAAGCGACCGCCGAACCTGCTGCGCCACTGATGCCAGGTAAGTCTTTTGCAGAAATCGTCGCCGATGACATTCTGGTAATCGATGGCAAAGGCAACAAAGAAATTTCTCCGCTCGATTTCAAAAAAATCAACGCAGTCGAGAAAAAAGCCAAAAAACGCCCGATCAACAAAAGCGGCGAAAGGCTTGTAAGCTGTCTTTAAACAACAACCTTAAAAAGAAAAGCACCGATTCATCACCGGTGCTTTTTTTATTTGAAGTAGTTGAACGATTCGTTGTTTTTGATATTGAGCAATGACTCGTAAATGAGCCTGATCACGTTTTCCACGTCGTCGCGATGTACCATTTCAACCGTTGTATGCATATAGCGCAGCGGCAGTGAAATAAGTGCCGAAGCCACGCCGCCGTTGCTATACGCGAAAGCGTCGGTATCTGTTCCGGTCACGCGCGACGAAGCCAGACGTTGGAACGGGATTTTTTTCTTTTCGGCCGTGTCGAGAATCAATTCGCGCAGATTATTTTGCACCGCAGGCGCATAGGTCACGACCGGACCTTTGCCGATCTGGATCTCGCCCTCGATCTTTTTGTTGATCATCGGCGTTGTGGTATCATGGCAGACATCGGTAACTATGGCGACGTCGGGACGGATGGTCTTGGTGATCATTTCGGCGCCGCGCAAACCGACTTCTTCCTGGACCGAGTTGGTGATATACAATCCGAACGGCAATTTCTTTTTGTTTTCTGACAGTAACCTCGCGACTTCGGCAATCATGAACCCGCCCATGCGGTTATCAATCGCACGGCAGACAAACTTATCGTTGTTGAGAATCATGAATTCATCGGGATAAGTAATCACGCAGCCAACATGGACGCCGAGTTTTTCAACTTCGTCCTTATTATTGCAGCCAATATCGATAAACAGGTTGTCGATTTTAGCGTTTTCTTCTTTTTCGCGCAACCTTGTATGAATTGCCGGCCAGCCGAAAACACCTTTGACGATACCATTTTTCGTATGGATATTGACGCGTTTGGATGGCGCAATCTGATGGTCTGAGCCGCCATTGCGGATGACGTAAATCAGCCCGTTATCCGTTATGTAATTGACATACCATGAAATTTCGTCCGAATGGCCTTCAATGACGACTTTGTATTTTGCGTCGGGATTGATTACGCCAACCGCAGTTCCGTAAGTGTCTGTGATAAAAGTATCCACATAAGGCCTGATATAATCCATCCAGATTCTCTGGCCTTCGGCTTCGTAACCCGTCGGCGATGCATTATTGAGGTATTTTTCTAAAAAGGCTATTGATGATTGTTTGAGGATCGGTTTGCTCATGGTATAATTTTTCGCTAAAATAATTATTTGGCAACATAGTTGTTCAAAGAATCCATATTTTTGGTCTCAACAAAAAAGTATGAAGATAATCCGCATTGCCTTATTGTTTCTTTTCTTTAGCCTTGGCGCCGCTGCCCAGGTAGTTACAAAGGACAGCCTCGATGTCGAGGAAAATGACACGCTGATTTCCAAAATGATCGATCTTGAGGAAATCGTCCTTTATAAAGACAATACAGATCCCGAATTCAAGAAGCAGTTTATGCTTTTGCAAAGCCGCGTTTATAAAACGTATCCGTATGCGAAGATTGCGTCAGAAAGGCTGACATCGCTTGATCGCAACATGGCGAAGCTCAGGACCGAAAAGGAAAAGAAGAAGTATTTCAAGATTGTCGAGAATTATATAGAAGGCGAATTTACAGACCGGCTTAAAAAACTCTCGCGCAAACAAGGCCAAATCCTCATCAAATTGATTTACCGCCAAACCGGCCACACTACTTTTGATCTCGTAAAAGAATATAAGAGCGGCTGGAAGGCTTTCTGGGCGAGCAACACGGCAAAACTTTTCGATATCAATTTAAAATCGAAGTATGAACCGTTCCAGGTCAATGAAGATTATCTTATTGAAACCATTTTGGTCCGCGCTTTTGAAAGCGGAAGATTGGTAAAGCAGGAAGCGGCTTATCCGGTAGATTATGATCAGCTTAATTCCTACTGGGTTGACAGGGTAAAGAAAAATAAAGAGGCGACGAAATAATTGGGCGTGCCACCAACAAAAAAAAACAGCTTTTAGGGCTGTTTTTTTATTTGTTGCTGTCAGGCTGTCCGCTAATAGTCCTCGCTGACGCTGCGGGCTACCGCTTCCATCCTTCACGCAGATCCGGACTCACAAAAATCTTGCGCGATAAACCGTTTGAAAACAATGGGTTGAAAAAAACTTTCAAAAAAGGTTGTAGAAACGTTTGCAAATGCGAAAATGAGGATTACCTTTGCAGCCTCAAAAGTTCATCGGCAACATTGTTGAAAAAAATATTTGCAGGTTAGGAATAAAGATTATACTTTAGCCGTCCTGCAAAAGATTTTCAAGTAGTTTTTACGCTCAAGAAAAAGAAGAAAAATATTTTTTCAAAAATGCTTGTGCGTTAAAAAAGAAGTTGTACTTTTGCACCCGCTTTGGAACGCTAGTGACGAGGC
>JAEWLD010000085.1 GCA_023393485.1 Bacteroidota bacterium | reverse complement strand
ACTTTGAATCGATCAGCTGTTGCCTAATTTGCCGTTGCGGCTTTTCCCGCAGCGCGATCAATTCGGGCAAAGTCAGTGTTTGCGCCGACGCAGCGGAAACAATCAATAGAAACAAAATCATCGCGTTTTTCATAAAGAATCGAGGATTTGTTCCATTTCCTGCTGGATTTTCAACGCTTCTTCGCGCGCTCTTTCCGCAAAATCATCCCCGGCCGATGCGTAAATAATTCCGCGCGACGAATTCACTAGCAGCCCGACGTTTTTCGCCAAACCGTATTTGCATACTTCCTGCAGGCTTCCGCCCTGCGCGCCGATTCCCGGAACCAAAAAGAAACTATTAGGTAACAATTTCCTGATTTCGGTGAAATATTCGGCCTTGGTGGCGCCAACCACATACATCAGACGTTCGGCATTCTGCCACGTTTTAGATGTCTCAATGACTTGTTTATACAATTCCTTGCCGTCTACGGTTTTGGTCTGGAAATCAAATGCGCCTTCATTAGATGTCAGCGCCAGCATGATCGCAAACTTATTTTCAAATGCCAAAAACGGTTCAACCGAATCCTTGCCCATATACGGGGCAACGGTAACCGAGTCAAAGCCCATGTCTTCCAAAAATGCCTTGGCATACATTGATGACGTGTTGCCGATATCGCCGCGTTTGGCATCGGCGATCGTAAAAATCTCGGGGTAATTTTGCTTGATATACTCAATCGTTTTCCCGAGTGACTGCCAGCCTTTGACGCCATGCGCTTCATAAAAAGCGGTGTTCGGCTTAAAGGCAACCGCCAAATCATGCGTCGCGTCGATAATGGCTTTGTTGAACTCAAAAATCGGAAATTCGGCGTTCTGCAGATGTTGCGGAATTTTCTCAACATCTACGTCAAGACCGATGCAGAGGAAGGATTTTTTTTGATTTATTTGAGTAGTGAGATGTTGTGTGGTCATGGTGCAAAGATAGATTTTTAGGAGCTATTTCCGGCATTGCTTCGCAGATAACTTCAACAACGCTATGCCCGCTTTGTTTCGTTAGTGCTGTATCTTTTGCTTCGCTGCGCTCGCAAAAGGATGCCGCTTCTATCCGGGCTAGGGGTTTTGTCTGGCGGCGACATTCGTTTTTTAATTTTGGCATGATGCCAAACCGTTTGTTTTTCTACTTTGCCTGGTCGCAAAGTAGCAAAAGACCAAAGCGGCCATGAAATTTGGCTAAAAACCGTCGTAAGTAAGCGGAATTAGGTTTTACACTTTTTTGCTTGCTGTCGCAGCGCAAAAAAAATCGCGTTTCCAAAAAAAACTTTCGGCGAGACGATGTTGTTGTTTTTATAAAGGATTCGGCGACGCGCGGCCGCTCCGGCATTTGAAATTAAAAGGAGAAGCCCAGTGGGCTTCAGGTATATTCGCTTTAGAGAATGGCAAGTATAAAGCCGAAGTGGAAACTCCGTAGAGTGAGGACACAGGACGAACGGTTAGGGGTTGGAAGGAGGCTTTGACCTAGTTTTCAAACCTGGTTCGTAGCCGTGATTTGTTGTTTCTTTTACATCAAGGCAAACCGAGGGACGAGGTTCAGCGAACACCGCCAAATATTTTTGCGGTGAGCTAAAAGAAAATCCCGCTGATAAGCGCAAGCCCTTTGGCAAGCGAATCCCGCGACAGCGAAATATGACTTTGTCATTCTGCCAAATAACGGCGAATTTTCGCGGCTGCAACAGCTTGAAAAAATAAAAAAAAACGGCTAAAACCGGCTTGTTTTAAAAAACTTCACTGGCTTCTTTCAACTTCTCAGTATTGTTGACAAGCTGCAGCTCATCAACAATCTTCTGAATATCCCCATTCATAATATTCCCCAAATCATACAACGTCAACCCGATCCTGTGATCGGTTACGCGGCCCTGGGCGTAATTGTACGTACGGATTTTGGCCGAGCGGTCACCCGATGAAACCTGTGATGAGCGCTTTGCCGCGTCTTCTTCCTGCTTCTTGGCGAGTTCCATTTCATACAGGCGCGAACGCAAGACCGTCAATGCCTTGTCTTTGTTTTTGTGCTGCGACTTTTCGTCCTGGCATTGCGCGACGAGCCCTGTCGGGATATGCGTCAGACGGACGGCTGACTTGGTCGTGTTGACCGACTGTCCGCCCGGTCCGGATGAACAGAAATAGTCGATACGGACGTCGTTCATATCAATCTGAACATCGAATTCCTCGGCTTCGGGCAAAACCATGACCGTTGCCGCAGAGGTGTGGACGCGGCCTTGGGTTTCGGTTTGTGGCACGCGCTGTACGCGATGGACGCCGGCTTCGAATTTGAGCGTGCCGTAAACGTCTTCGCCGGTCACTTCAAAAATGACTTCCTTGAAACCGCCTGCCGTGCCTTCGTTCATATCGACCACAGAAGTGCGCCAACCGCGGCTTTCGCAGTATTTTGTATACATGCGGTAGAGGTCGCCGGCAAAAATCGAGGCTTCGTCGCCGCCGGTTCCCGCACGGATCTCGACCATGACGTTCTTGGCGTCTTCGGGATCTTTCGGGATCAGCATAAACTTGATTTCTTCTTCGAGTTCAGGCAAACGCGAAGAAGCTTCCTCGAGCTGCATCTTGGCCATTTCAACCATTTCAGCGTCGCTTCCATCGGCTATGATTTCCTTGGCTTCGGCAATGTTTCCGGTCAGGTTGACGTACTCGTCGCGCTTTTCGGCAAGCGCCTTGAGGTCTTTGTATTCTTTGTTGAGTGCCACCCAGCGCTTTTGGTCGGCGATGACATCGGGTTGGATGATCAAATCCGATACTTCGTCGAAACGCTGCTTGACTATCTGTAATCTATCTAACATTTTAGTTATTATTGGAGCGCAAAAGTACGAAAAAAACCCACATCACCGCAATAGCCGCTTTCCCCAAATTTTCATAATTTTGATAGCTAACCGCTTGACTATGGAAAACTTCGATTGGACAAAATTTACGCTTAAAATCGCGATAAACGCAACAATGCACCAATTGTACGACGCATGGGCAAAACCCGCCAACATCGAAGCATGGTTTTTAAGCGATGCCAGTTACATCGATGTCAATGGGCATGCCCTCGACAAGCACGCGCACGTCAAAAAAGGCGACGTGTATGCCTGGCAATGGCATACTTACGATTTGACCGGGCGCGGCACGATCACCGAGGCCAATGGCACCGATTTTTTCCAATTCACCTTTGCCGGCGAATGCCTCGTCGATGTGAGGCTGATTCCGTATAAAGATCAGGTGATCGTCGAACTCACCCAGTACGACATCCCGACCGACGACAGATCAAAACGCGAATACAGGCTCGGCTGCCATGAAGGCTGGTCATTCTTTTTGGTCAATCTCAAATCGGTTTATGAAGGCGGACACGATCTGCGCAATATGGACGGCGAACTCAAATCGGTCGTCAACGCATAATTATGGAAGCGATCCAAATCAGGCCGGCCGCGATTGACGATTTTCAATACGTCTATGACTTTGTCAATCTTCTCGAAAAACAGGAATTTGACCGCGAAAAACAGTGGGAAATCTATCTTGAAAACGCCTGCAATCCGAACCATATCTATCTGATTGCCTGGGCACATAGTTTAGCCGTCGGTTATTTGAGCTGCCATGTCCAGAATTTGTTGCACCATGGCGGATTGGTCGGTGAAATCCAGGAAATGTACGTCAATGAAAATGGCAGAAGTCACGGCATCGGGAAAAAACTGATCGACAATGTCAAGGAAATCGCCAAAGCGCGCGGTGTTTTACAGCTTGAAGTCACCTCGGGCTTCAACCGCGAAGGCGCACATCGGTTCTACGAGCGCGAAGGCTTTGTCCATACACACAAGAAATTTACGTATCTGCTTTGATAGGCCAATAATTGATTATTAATCGTTAATTTTCCGGTTCCAAAATTTGCGCTCCCGCCTAAATCCTATTTTATGAAAACACAATTATTCTACACGCTGTTATTGTCGGCCAGCCTCATTTCCTGTAAAGAGGGCGAAAAAACCGACACGCGCGAAATGACAAAAGCTTACTGGCTTATCGGAACGTGGGAAAATAAATCGCAAAACGGCGAACTGACCGAACGTTGGGAAAAGCAAAACGATTCGGTTTACAACGGGGAAAGTTTTTTCATCAAAGGCAAAGACACGATCCATTCGGAGCAAATCGTCCTGTCTGAAACTGATGGCAAAGTCAAATACAGTCCGAAGGTCAAAGGCCAAAACGACGATAAGCCGGTTGATTTTACGATGACCACGGTCACCGACAAGCAACTTGTGTTTGAAAATCAGTCGCATGATTTCCCGCAGAAAATCACCTACACCAAAATTACTAATGATTCGCTTGTTGCCGAAATTTCGGGCAATCATCAAGGCAGGCCAATGAGTGAAAAGTACCCGATGAAACGAAAATAACTCTCTTTTTAAAATAACTTTAAGTAACCGCAGATCTATAATCGGCGGTTTTTTATTTATCGCCAACCGCGGCCGCCATTGGTTGCGGGTAAATTCTTTCCGCTAATTCCAATGTGTCACAGCGCTTTAAAAATTATTATTAAGATTTATTCTAAATAAATTTTGACGGTTAAAAAGTGTGAAGTATTTTTGCGGTGTTATTTTTAATAAATCCAAATAAACTAATTTCGATGCACAAATCAATAACCTGCAGCTGCACGCTGTTGTTCACACTGGCAATGGCCGCACAGGATGCTGACACCCAAACCAATTATCAGGACCAGGCCACTGTAACCGTTACCGATACGGTCAAAAAAAGAAACGGCGGGCAACTTCAGGAAATCGTAATCACCAACGAGCAAACCCAAACCGCTACTGTAGTTCGCGGCGGGATAAAACCGATTGATTTGCCTCAAAGCGTGCAGGTCATCTCGGGCGAAGTCATCAAACAACAACAAGCGCTCAGGTTAAGCGAGGTAGTCAAAAACGTCAACGGCGTTTATGTGAGCTCGGCACGTGGCGGCGCACAGGAATCTTTCTATTCGCGCGGTTATGATATGTCGGCCAACAATATGTTTAAAAACGGATTCAGGTTCAGCGGCGGATCAATTCCCGAAGTTTCATCGCTTGAAAAAGTCGAAGTACTCAAAGGCAGTGCGGCACTTTTGTTTGGAAACGTCGCTCCGGGCGGAATCCTGAACATGGTCACCAAAGCGCCGCAATTCCAGCAAGGCGGCGAAATTTCAACGCAGGGCGGAAGTTATGCACTTTACAAACCATCGGTTGATTTTTACGGCCCGATCAACAATTCGATTGCTTACCGCATCAACGGAACTTATGAAAATTCTGAAAGTTTCCGCGATGTTGTGAAAAACAAACGCTATTATTTCAATCCGTCGGTGCTTTTCAAAGCCGGCGCAAATACTGAAATCCTTGTACAGGGTGATTATCTGGATTACGATTGGACGCCTGATTTTGGAACAGGAATCATCGGCAAGGAAATTCTCGACCTGCCGCGGAACCTTTACCTTGGCGCAACGTGGTCACACGGCCACACCAATCAAATCACCGCATCCGGACTGGTCAAGCACGATTTGAGTAAAAACTGGAAACTCAACTTCAATTCCTCGTTCCAGAATTACAATCGCACATCGAAAGGAACCGAACGCATCCAGCCTGACCCAGACGGCACATGGAACCGTCCGCTTGGCCAAAACAAGAATACCGAGCGCATTCTCGGCGAACAATTCTACGTTGAAGGCACATTTAATACCGGCAAAGTCAAGCACCAGCTCGTGACCGGTATCGATTACGAATTTTCGACTACGGATGCCTATACTTATAAATTTGATTCGGATCTGTACGGCGACCCGGCGACTTACGGACACGGAAACATTTTCGACTTTGGGCATTTTGACCAGGGCGCTGGCGTTCCCGAGGATGCCGCAATCACCAAAATCCTGACGACAGATACCGATCGTTTTGGCATGTACGCGCAGGACTTGATTTCACTGACTTCACAGTTTAAAGTCTTGGCAGGCCTCAGATGGTCATGGCAGGAAGCGCGCGCCGAAGAAATGCTTGCGCACGCCAAATCTCCGAAAAAAATCGATCAGGCGTTTTCACCTAAGTTGGGCGTCGTTTATCAGCCAGCAAAGCAGACATCATTGTTCGCAAGCTACGCCACATCATTTACGCCAAACACCGGAACCACGGTTGAGATGACGCCGCTTGAAGCCTCAATCATCGACCAATATGAATTCGGTGTCAAAAACGAATTTTGGAAAGGACTTTTGACCACCAATGTGACATTTTACCAGATCGTCAACAGCAATCTTGCGCAAACGGCTGAATTTAAAGCCGACGGTTCGGTAAATACTGACACGACGATTAAAGTACTAAGCGGCGAGACAACCAGCAAAGGCATTGAAGTAGACATGATCGCAAAACCGTTTGACGGCTTTAAAATCATGGCCGGTTACAGCTACAATGACATGCGTTACACCAAAACATCGATTACCCAAGGCAGTGCCATTGAAGGCGACCGCGTGGTCAGGACGCCGGCCCATACGGCAAATTTGAGTTTCTTTTATACTGTCCCGACCGGAAAATTGGCCGGATTGTCATTTGGTGCGATCGGAAACTATATCGGCGATAGACTCGGCGGCTGGAATGACAGGATTGTCTTTGTTGACGGCATTCCTACCGTTGACGACCGGGACATCCCGATTGACGGCTATGCAACGATTGACTTTTCTGCGGGTTACGAGTGGAAAAAATTCTCGCTGCTTTGCAAACTCTCCAACATCGGCAATGTCCTGAACTATACTGTTCATGAAAACTACAGCGTCAACCCGATCGCGCCGCGACAGTTTCTGGCATCATTGACTTACAAAATCTAGTTATGAAACAGCAAACCATCAGGAACCTTCATCGCGATCTCGGTTATTTTTATATCGGTCTTATCGTTTCATTTGCGTTTTCAGGCATTCTGATGAATCACCGCGAGATGTGGCATCCGGAAAAATATACCGTCGAAACCAGAAATATAGCAGTCACGCCGCCGGCCGAAACCGAAATCAACGAGAAATTCGCTGAACAATTCGGCGA
>JAEWLD010000050.1 GCA_023393485.1 Bacteroidota bacterium | reverse complement strand
CGAAAAAGAGTATGCAGATTTCATTTGCCTCAATTTTGCCAACGGCGACATGGTTGGCCATACCGGCGTTTTTGAAGCGGCGATCAAAGCTTGTGAAGCGGTAGACAAATGCGCCGAAAAAGTGATCAATGCTGCACTTAAGCACGGTTATACTACAATTGTCATCGCCGATCATGGCAATTGCGAAACAATGGTTAACCCCGATGGAAGCCCGAATACCGCGCATACGACCAACCCTGTCCCGATAATTCTCGTCGATCCCGATAGAAAAACAATCCACGACGGCATTCTGGGTGACATCGCCCCGACGATCCTAGAAATTTTGGGAATCGAGAAGCCTGAAGTGATGACGCGTCATTCGTTGTTGTAACAGCAAGCGAATGTCCGTTTAAGTTGTTAGGTCGTGAAAAATTAAGATTCGTTACGGGTTGCCGCAATCTGCGATGATAACAGATCACTGTTAAAATCATCCCAGGACGACGAAGATCTATCAAACTTTCTATTTACTGATAAAATCACCCGCAAATGACAGTTAAACACCTGACGGCGAATTCGCGCGTTCGTGGCTTCCACTTTTTTTCGCTAATTTTGCGGACTAATTCAACGCCGAAAGGCAATTGTACGAAGTATATAGTTTATGATTATCCCAAAAACCAGAGAGCAAATTGAATTGATGCGTGAAAGCTCGCTGCTCGTATCGAAAACACTCGGCATGATCGCCGCAGAAATCGCTCCGGGCGTCACTACTTTGCATCTTGACAAACTCGCCGAGACTTTTATACGCGACCACGGCGCCGAGCCGGCTTTTCTCGGGTTATACGGTTTTCCCAATTCGCTTTGCATGAGCCCGAACGCGCAGGTTGTCCACGGCATTCCGAACAACAAACCTTTGGAAGAAGGTGATGTGATTTCTGTTGATTGCGGCGTCAAAAAGAACGGTTGGTATGGTGATCACGCCTATTCTTTTGAAATAGGTGAAGTTGCTCCCGAAGTGAAAAAACTACTGAAAGTTACCAAGGAATCATTGTATGTGGGCATTCGCGAGTTTCGCGCGGGCAACCGCGTGGAAGACGTCGGCAATGCGATCCAACGATACACTGAAAGTCACGGCTACGGCGTAGTTCGCGAATTGGTTGGGCACGGGCTCGGCCAAAAAATGCACGAAGATCCGGAAATGCCTAATTACGGCAAACGCGGGCGCGGCAAATTACTGGTCGAAGGCATGGTCGTCGCTATCGAGCCGATGATCAACATGGGCACAAAAAACATCAAACAGCTAAAAGACGGCTGGACAATTTTGACCGCCGACGGCAAACCAAGCGCGCATTTTGAACACAATGTTGCCCTGATTGACGGCAAACCTGAATTGCTTTCAACTTTCAAATACGTCTACAAAGCGCTCGGCATCGAATCTACTGAAGAGGACGAATTCAGAAAACAGCCGCTTGTAGTTTAAATTTATGGAAAAGCCAAAAAACAAAACGATACGTTCAGTCGTGATTTTCATCGTCGCATTTGCCATTGCGTTTCTTGCAACCTGGTTTTTGATGAAAAAATGAAAAAACTGTTCAGGTTTATATTGAATACGATTCCACGGCCGTTGCTGATCAGGTTGAGCTATGTGGCGCGTCCGGTTTTGGCGTTTGCGCTTCAGGGCAATAAATTCACCGACCCGATTGACGGCAAAAGTTTTCGCAGTCTTTTGCCATATGGCTATGGAAAGCAGCGAAATAACGTCTTGTCTCCGAGCACTTTGTCTTTGGAAAGACACCGGTTGTTGTGGCTGTATTTGAGAAATGAGACTGATTTTTTTGGGGAATCTGAACTTGGTTCAGATTCTCAGCCGGCAAGCCAAAAGATCAAGTTAAGAAAGAACAACGAAACGAGATCGCCTTTAAAAGTTCTCCATTTCGCTCCCGAGCAAGCGTTCTACAAGCGTTTTCGCAATATGAAAAACCTTGACTATACAACGACTGACTTATTTTCACCGCTCGCCGATGTAAAGGCGGACATCTGCAACCTGCCTTTTCCAGATAATACTTACGACCTTATCTTATGCAACCACGTCTTGGAACACATTGCGGATGATATCAAGGCGATGCACGAATTATATCGCGTTTTGAAACCGGGCGGTATGGGCATTTTCCAGATTCCGCAGGATTTGACCCGCGAAGACACTTTTGAAGACAATTCAATCACCGATCCGAAACAACGCGCCGAAATCTTCGGTCAATATGACCATGTCCGCGTTTACGGCCGCGATTACTTTGACAAGTTGCGCAGTATCGGTTTCAAAGTCATCGAAGAAGACTACACCAAAAAACTCAATCCCGCGCTGGTCGAAAAATATTGCCTTGCGCCGGGTGAAATCATTCCGGTTTGTTTCAAACAATAACTGAGGCGCATTTTTGTTATATTTACGGCTGGACGAGCGACGAACGTCAAACGTCACCCGAGGCGCAGCCGAACTGTACGGAGCGCAGCGTAGTAAAACGTCAAACGTCGAACGTCGAACGTCAAACGTCAAACGTCAAACGTCGAACGTCGAACGAGGAACGAGGAATGACGGACGACACCCGAGGCCGAGCCGGACTGGACCAGGCGCAGCGGAAACGACGAACTATTATAAACAAGCATTTTTAGCTCGCCCGACCTTGGACGTTGGTCGTTCGACAAAAAAAATAACACCATGCTCAAATTCAAATTCACGTGTCTTTTTTTCCTGATTGCCGGCGTTTCTTTTTCGCAAAAGGTCACCGAAATCCAGCCGCCGTACAACATTAAAACCATCCAATTTATCCAGGGCGGACAGGTAACCACTCCGGTTTTCCAGCGCGGCGATTCGTTCCAGCTCGAATTTGATGATCTGTATGGCAATGAGGCCAACTATTATTATGAAATCGTGCACTGCAATTATGACTGGACGCCATCCGATTTGGCAGAAGCAGAATATATGCAGGGTTTTGACAACCAGCGAATTCAGGACTACACGAATTCGGTCAATGCGCTCCAATTGTATTCGCACTATCGATTGGCTTTCCCGAACCGCTATACACGATTTTTGGTCACCGGAAATTTTATGATCAAAATCCTAAACGAAGCGCATGAAGTGGTTTTCGCCAGAAAGTTTGTCCTTTATGACGATCTTGTCAACGTGCCAATGCAAATCAAGCGCGCCAGGACAATGGACGCGATCGAAACCAGACAAAACCTCGATTTTGCAATTAAATCCCAAAACATCACTTTCCAAAATCCGTTGAGAAACGTAAAGGTATTGCTGATGCAGAACGGCCGTTTCGACAATGCGATAACGAACGTCAAACCTCAGTACACGATCGGCAACGACCTGATTTACAAATACGACAAGGAAACGCAATTTTGGGGCGGCAATGAATTCCGCTATTTTGAAAACAAGGACATCCGTGCGGCCAACAACAACATCATTAAGATAGACGCCGGAAAGGACGGCGGCATTTACGGCGCTTTTCTGTATCGTGCAGAAGCGCGTGCAAACCAGCCGTATACATTTGCCCCGGACATCAATGGCCGCTATATGGTCAACAACATCGGCGCAACCAATAACGCATCTGAAGCCGACTATGCGTGGATTTACTTTACGCTCTCTGCGCCTGCACTATATTCGAACAAAGACATTTATGTGAATGGCTTGTTCAACAACTATGTGCTGTCTGACGAAAATAAAATGGACTACAATGCCGCGAAAGGCATTTACGAAAAAGCGCTGATGATCAAACAAGGATTTACCAATTACCAATTTGTGCTGGCCGATAAAAACGGTGTCGCCGACTATAAAAACGCGGTCGATGGCAACTTTTGGCAAACTGAAAACGACTATATGATTTTGGTCTATTATCGTGAACCCAATGCGCGATATGACAAAGTGATCGGACGCGGATATGCTAATTCAGAGAACATTACGAACTAAAATTTAACGTCTGAAAAGCCATTGAAAATTTAATTTTCGTAAATTTGACATCATCAATTCCGATTTTTTCCAAGATCATGGTTTCACAAATCACCCGAGGCATAAAAATTTCCGTAAAGACCAGTTTTGAAGGCACGTACTTCAAGAACTACAAAATCCATTTCGCCTTCAGTTATGAAATCACGATTGAAAACCACGGCAAAGATTCAGTGCAATTAACCTCACGCCATTGGGATATCTATGATTCGCTCAACGACCCTGAAACGGTTGACGGCGAAGGTGTTATCGGTAAAAAACCAGTCTTGAAACCTGGCGAAAGCCATACTTATAGTTCGGGTTGCCTGCTGTCATCGCCATTTGGGGCGATGAAAGGGCATTTCAACATGATCAACTTCACTTCCACCAGGAATTTCCGGGTGATCGTGCCATCATTCAAGCTTAGTGCGCCGTACGCACTCAACTAACTCTCACAAATCGTAATCACTTCTTCGCGCGATAATGCGTAGACACAATCATTTTCGTCTGGCGTCAAAACGTGCGTTCCCGTAAATTGCCCAAACGCCGGTAAAATCATTTGATGCGGACTGTTGAAAAAACAGGGCAAAGTCAATCGCTGCCTGCCTTTTCCGGTTAGTCGTACGGCCGGATGAACGTGGCCGCAAAAGTTGAAAAACCGCTGTCTTTCTTTCGGATGGTGTGTAAAAAGGAAATCGCCAAGTGTCATTTCATCAAAAACATGAACGCCGATACGCTCGTAATGATCCGGGTCGATCACGTCGTGATTTCCCGCAATCAAAAGGATTTTGCTTTGGTTGTTTGCGACCCAGTTTTCAAACAATCGCCATTCGTTGTTCATATCGCTGTGGAACAAATCGCCGAGGAAACAAACGATTTGAGGCTTGAAAAACGCTTCGACCTCACTCAGCATCTCGAAATTTTTCGCAGAAGATTCAGGCGGAACCGCCATCCCGGCTTTGCGGAAATGCGCCACTTTGCCCAAATGGACATCGGCTACCAACAGCATTTTGCGCGCGGTCCAGAAAATGGCGCCCGATGGATGCAATATGAATTCACTGTCCCCGATTTTTTTCGTTATTGTCATTCCTTCATGTATTGGGCGGTCATCTTTTTGATGCGTTCCGCCAATGTTTCACTTGAAAGTCGTTCGCGCAGTCTGTCGGTGATGATCGGAAAACTGAATGGCGTAGGCTTCTGACATCGTTTGACTACAATTTGCTGGGTTTGTATCCTTTCCAAAGCGTTGATCAATCGGCCTTCTTCAAGCTGATGTTCGAAAGTTTCGCGAAAAGCCTGCTGAAACAGCAAATTGTCAGGTTCATATTCGCGAAAAACCTCAAAAAGCAACTGCGAACTGCCTTGCAAATGTTTTGACTTCATCATTTTGCCCGGATATCCGGTAAAAACCAGTCCGGCAATCACTGCAATATCCCGAAATTTCCGGCGCGCCATTTCGGTTGCGTTCAAACTCGCCTGCAAATCCTGATGAACGTGCATCGTCGTGAACAAATTGTTGTCTAAAACCGATTCCATGTCGATTTCCTGATCTGACAATAATTCAAAAC
>JAEWLD010000048.1 GCA_023393485.1 Bacteroidota bacterium | reverse complement strand
GCGAACGAAAAGGCTGGAACCGGTTGTATGAAAAGCTTGCAAAAGTCCGGCGGGATTTGACACTTGAGGCGTTCGTTACAAAGCATTTTTCAGATGATAAATATTCTGTTTTGCGCGAAGAGGTTTTTGCGATGGCGCAAGGTCTTGACCTGGCCGATCCGGCAAAAGTCGGTGTGATCGGTTTGAAGCATGAATGGCTTTCCGAACAGCCACAATACCGCCCGCAGGCAGGTTATGGACGTTTGATTGAATTTTTATACGACGAGTCGGTCCGTGGCGGCATGCGTCTGCATCTGGGTCAGGAAGTTTCAAAAATCAATTGGGAAAAAGGCGCGGTAGAAGTCTTCGCGGGCGATTCCAAATATGTAGGCGAGGCAGTAATTCTCACTTTGCCTGTTCCACTCATGCAACGGCGGGAAATAAGATTCAGTCCAAATATCGACCAAAAGTTAAGTTATTATAAATCAATTGGTTTTGGTAATGTAATTAAATTTTCAATCGAATTTTCGGACGCATTTTGGGAAGCCGATTTCAACGACCTTGGTTTTCTTTTTGCCGAAGGCGGAATGACGTTTTGGACGCAGCTTTCAGATCATAAACCATTGCTTACAGGATGGATTGGCGGCGCCGGTGTTTCACGATTCAAATCAGTTGCTGACGCCGCGTTGCTTGAAATTGCAATTGAACGGTTACAGCAGTGTTTTCAATCTGTCCCGGTCGCAGGGAAATTCAAAAACGGTGCGGTTTTCCGGTATACCGAAGACACGGCGTCGGGCGGCGGTTATTCATGGCTGATGCCCGAAAGCAAAAACGCGATATCGGAAATCAACAACGGAGTCGAAAACACGATTTGGTTTGCGGGTGAAGCTTTGCATCCGGGCGCCGAACCGGGAACAGTGGAAGCGGCTTTGCAGAGCGGAAGGTTTGCTGCCAGGAGAATAGCTTACGGCCAATTTTAACAGTCTGCCAGATTCACGGCAATCGCCAGTCCGCCTTCAGAAGTTTCCTTGTACTTATTGTTCATGTCTTTGGCTGTCTGCCACATGGTGTCAATGACTTTGTCAAGCGGTACTTTGGCGTTTTTCGGGTCGGTCTCGAGCGCGAGCTCGGCTGCATTGATCGCTTTGATCGCACCCATCGTATTGCGTTCGATGCACGGAATCTGCACCAGCCCGCCAATCGGGTCGCAGGTCATTCCCAAATGATGTTCCATCGCGATTTCGGCCGCCATCAAAACCTGTTCAGGCGTGCCGCCCATGACCTCGCAAAGCGCTCCGGCTGCCATCGCCGATGATACGCCGATTTCCGCCTGGCATCCGCCCATCGCCGCAGATATGGTTGAACCCTTTTTGAAAATACTGCCAATTTCACCGGCAACCATCAGGAATTGCCTGATTTCATTGTCGCCGCCGTCGTGATTTTCAATGGTCAGATAATACATCAGAACGGCTGGAATAACGCCGGCGCTGCCATTGGTCGGCGCCGTAACCACGCGGCCGAGCGCGGCATTTACTTCGTTTACGGCCAGAGCAAAACAACTTACCCATTTTAAAATCTGCCTGAATTTGACTTCGGTTTTCCGAATTGCCTCAAGCCACTGCTGCGGATTGGAATAGTTTGACAGCCCGATCAGATTCTGGTGCATGTCAAAAGCCCGCCTTCTGACGTTCAAACCGCCGGGCAGAATGCCTTCGGAATGACAGCCGATGTACATGCATTCGAGCATGGTATGCCAGACGCGCATCAGCTCTGTGTGGATTTCGGGTTCCGTGCGAAGCGATTTTTCGTTTTCAAGTACGATCTCTGAAATCTTCATGTTTTCCCGGCGCGTATAACCGAGCAGTTCTTCGGCCTTGTCTATCGGAAACGGAAACGTGCCTTTCGCGGCTTCCTTTTTCCTGGCATTTATCCGCTCTTCCTTGACTACAAAGCCGCCGCCGATCGAATAAAAAGTAGATTCATATTCGCCCTGGTCTGTATAAGCGGTAAAAGTCAACCCGTTGGCATGGAATGGAAGAAAGTTCTTGTTGAATACGATGTCCATCAGAAATGAGAACGGAATCACCGATTCATTGCCGAGGTTTATTTCGTTATTCTGCTCGATGTCTTTGATGATTCCCGATATATTTTCAACCGGAATATATTCAGGATCCTGGCCACTTAGCCCGAGCATGACGGCCAAATCTGTCGCGTGCCCTTTGCCGGTCAGAGATAAAGACCCATACAAATCCACTTTTACGCGATGGGTTTTGGCGATCAGGTCCTGCGCACGAAGCTCACCCAGAAAACGTTCTGCGGCACGCCACGGCCCGAGCGTGTGCGAACTCGATGGCCCGACACCGATCTTCAACATGTCAAAAACAGAAATCGACTCTTGCATAGCTTTTTTTTGCTCCGCAAATATAATTGAATACCGACGGTTTTTGCTGCGTCGGCCGTTAAAAATTATTCAATGCCGCGAATGAAAACACGCAATTTGTTATTTTTGGCCATATCGAAAAATCATGAAAAAATACTTCTTACTGCTTTTGGTTGCCTGCGCATCGGCGCCTGCACAAACTTTAAAAGAAATGTATGCAAATAGCGTCAAGGCTTACAAGCATCATGACTACGATCTTTTTTTGCAGTGGACCAAACGCCTTGACAGTATTCGTCCGGCGCATCCGAACTACATGTACAATCTTGCCGGCGCATACGCACTGACCAACAAACCCGATCAGGCATTCCAAACGCTGAAAAAACTTCTGCTTACCAACAATACGGTAACTTTTGAACAAGACAGCGACTTTGTATCGCTGCGGCGCTTACCTGACTTTGAGCATTTGATTTCGCTTAAAAAGCAACTCGAAATGCCAGTAATAACTTCAGAAAAAGTGGTTACGCTGAATGAAAAGGACCTGCATCCCGAAGGCCTGGTCTTTTTAATAAAGAAAAAACAATGGCTGGCCGGCAGCATCCGCAAAGGAAAAATCGTCGCTTTTGACCCGGAAACAGGAAAATGTACTGACTGGCTCGATACAGATTTCTCGGTTTTTGCCTTGAAAACAGACGCCAGCGAAAAATACCTTTGGGCGGCGACCTCGGCCATGGCGGAAATGGAAGGTTTTACACCGACAATGAAAGGCAAGGCGGAAATCCTTAAGATCAATATCAGGACAAAGGCGATTGAAAAACGATTTTCCGCTGCGGGCGAGCATGTATTTGGGGATTTGATCGTTGCGAAAGACGGTTTAGTTTACGTATCGGATTCTGATAATCCGGTTGTTTATAAAATCGAAGGCCAGGATATGAAACCGTGGTTCAATATCGCCAATAAGGCGGGCAACTTTCAGGGCATGTGCTTCAATGCCGACCAGACCAGCATCTATTTGGCGGATTATCTAAATGGGATCGTTGAAATACAGACAGCCAATCCGGCCAAACGCCGCTGGCTCGCGTTTCCGGACGGCGCGACGACCAAAGGCATTGACGGCCTGGCGTGGCACGGCAATTCGCTGATTGCAATCCACAACGGAGTCAAGCCAATCAGGATTGTCAGGTATTTTCTCGACGGCCGCGGAAACATTGCAAAGCATCAGGTCATTGACAACAACCGGCCTGAGTTCAATGAACCGACCGTTCCATACATCCTCAACGACAAATGTTACTTTTTTGCGAATTGCCCGTGGCCGGCGTATAACAAACAACATCAGCCTGAAGCCGGGAAATTTGAAAACCCGATGCTGTATGTTTTTCCGCTTTAAGAGTGCTTTGTCTTTAAGTTCAGGAAAACACAGGCCAGGAGAATGCCAGACAGTCCAATGG
>JAEWLD010000040.1 GCA_023393485.1 Bacteroidota bacterium | reverse complement strand
TTGCTTATCAATATGTATCGCAATCTGACCAGTATGCCGTTGGTGCGGAAATTTTCCTTGTTGGCCTTATAATAGCTTTCGAGTTCGGCTTCCGAAACCGCCGTATCAACCGTTGTCTTTACGACATCCTCGAGGTACGCTTTTGTGTACAAATCAATCCGGTACTGCCGGATCAACTTGTCATAAGCCGCTTTCTTTTCATCGCCAAGGTTTAATTCGGCTTGTTTGATCAGCAGTTTTTGCGATGCCCATCGGTCGATGAAATTCCTGACAATCACCGCCGAATCTTCTTTTGACGTCGCCACCGGCACCAAGCCTTTCAAATCTTCCCTAAACAAATAGGAGTCGTTTACCCTGGCTACCGCTTCGGCTTTGGCTTCGGGACGCGAATCACAACCGCCAAGCGCCAGCAATCCGATGACGGCAACTGCCTTCAGCATTACGGATGCAATTGCTTTTTAACGCGTTCAAAAACATCTTGATTGACCTTGACACTGAACTCATTGCGCAAATCCTTCACCCAATTCTCTTCAAGATATTGCTGATAATCATTGATAACTTTGCCGCGCGCTTCGTCGAGTGTTTTTGGTCCAGCAGCGAGCAGTTTGGTCACTTTGGTCACAAAATAATATTCGCCTTCTTTGACGATGTCCGAAACACCGACCTGCATTTTCATATCCTTGGGCAACGCTTCGGCGCCTTCTTCAAAAGTCCCGACATTGGCCATGACGTTGACCACGCCTTTGGTGTTGAATTTCTCTTTGATCTGTTCAGGCGTCTTCCCTTCCTTGAGAAGTTTCTGCGCCTGTTTGATGACATCCATTTTGGTCGATGAAACAATTGCAGCCTCAACGCGGTTCTTCCAGAGATAATTGGCTTTGTGCGCCTCGTAATATTTTTGGAGCCCGATGGTGTCGGTTTTTGATTTTTCCCAGATTTCCTTTTCCATCAAATCAAACAACAGCAAGCCGTCGCGATATTCGTCGATTACATTGGCAAAGTCCGGAAACTCGTTCTCAAGATTGTCGTTGTAATATTGGTTGAGTTGCTGGTCGAGGAATTGCCCGTACGCAACATCAGTAAGCCTGCCGATCGGTTTAACCGCCAAACCTGCTTTTTGCTGGTTTTTGAGATAAGTCATGAAGTCGCTCCCGTTGATGGTTTTGTTTTCGATGGTCAAAAGCTTGCCGGTTGCTTTCGGATCGGTTGAAACATCCCAGGTTCCTTCGTAATATTTATCGGTAACAGCCTTTTTGATTGCGGCGTAGGTCTTATCGTCGCGCTTGATTTTATATTTTTTGTGCAGCTTCTCGTTCATTGACTCGGCAATCAGGCGCGAACGCTCATCCTTGCCAACGCGATTTTCGATTTCGGCTTTTGCCTCGTCAAAAGTCTTGACAGGGTATTTTTTGATCAGCTTGATGATATGCCAGCCGAACTGCGTCTCAACGGGCTCCGAATAATCGCCCGGATTCTTAAGGTTGAATGCGGCGTTCTCAAATGTTTCCGAACTCAATTGCCCCGAACCGAAACGGTTTAGCACACCGCCTTTTTGCGCCGAGGATTTATCGTCTGAAAATTGTTTGGCAAGCGATTCAAAATTTTCGCCCTGCTTGAGTTTCGTGTAAATTTCGTTGATCGTATTCTTGGCTTCGGTCCTGCCCTGGTCGCCGTCTTTCGGATCTGCCGAAATCATGATGTGTGCTACTTCGACTTCACCGCGATTGTCGCGAATATCGGTCACCTTGATCAAATGATAGCCGAAACGCGTTCTGATCGGGTTCGAAATCTTGCCAAGCGGCGTTTTGTAAGCTGCCGTTTCAAACGGATATACCATCCGGAAAGCGGTAAAATAGCCAAGGTCGCCCTTGTTTTCCTTAGCCGATAGATCTTCCGAATACTGCATCGCCAATGCGCCGAAATCCTCGCCGGCAAGCGCTTTTCTGCGGATGTCGAATGCTTTGACGTAAGCTTTGAGCGTATCGGCAGGCGCGGCGTTTTCATCGCAAAGAATCAGGATGTGCGACGCCTTTATTTCTTTAAGCGACCTTTGATAAGCTTCCTGAACGAGCTCGTTGGTCACTTTTGAATCCGTCACATAATTTTTGGCGAGTTGCGTTCGGTATTGCTTGAGTTCGGTCTGGTACTGACCGCCGTTTTGCAAGCCAAGTTTGTAGGCTTTGTTGATTTTGAGCTTATACCCAACGAACAATTCAAGGTATTGATTGAGGTCTTTTTGCGATTCGTCTTTTACAAGGTCCAGGTTTTTCTTGTAAACCCTGGCGAATTCGTCTGTGTAGTAGGGTTTGTCGTCAATGGTAAATAACACTTCTTTTTTGACGTCTTGCGCGTGCGCCGCAAGGTTCAGCGAGAGAAATAACCCGCAGCACCATTGTTTCAATTTCATCCTAGTAGGAATTAAATTAATTTATGCACCGCTCGGTGCAATTTACAATCAGCAAAAATAACAATTCGACTTCATTACGCAACTATGCCACATACTATTAACAAAAAATTATTAACACGAAAAATCCCTTATGTGACGCGGGATTGATCGCATTTTAATCCACTCTTTCCGGGTTTTGGCCGCCGACGGTTTTATTTGCGGAATAATGTAGTATTTTTGCGGACATTTTCCGATTATGAGTTTTATAGAAGAAATCCGCAAACGCCGCACGTTCGGCATCATTTCGCATCCCGATGCCGGCAAGACGACATTGACCGAAAAACTCCTGCTTTTTGGCGGTGCGATTCAGGAAGCCGGCGCGGTAAAAAGCAACAAAATAAAAAAAGGCGCAACGTCGGATTTTATGGAAATCGAGCGCCAAAGGGGAATTTCGGTTTCAACGTCGGTTCTCGCTTTTAATTACAAGGAGAAAAAAATCAACATTCTTGATACGCCGGGCCACATGGATTTCGCCGAGGATACTTTCCGCACTCTGACGGCAGTCGATTCGGTTATTGTAGTAATCGACGTCGCAAAAGGTGTCGAGGAACAAACCGAAAAGCTCGTCGCGGTTTGCCGCATGCGCAACATCCCGATGATCGTTTTCATCAACAAGCTCGACCGCGAAGGCAAAGACGCTTTTGATTTGATGGATGAAGTGGAACAGAAACTCGGTCTGCGCGTCACACCGCTTTCATTCCCGATCGGGATGGGCTACGATTTCCAGGGCATTTATAATCTTTGGGAAAAGAACATCAACCTTTTTAGTGGTGACAGCCGCAAGAATATTGAGGAGACGATCGCGTTTGACGATGTCCAAAATCCCGCGCTGGAAAAGATCATCGGTGAAATACCCGCCGAAAAACTGCGCGAAGAACTCGAACTGATTGATGAAGTCTATCCCAAATTTGACCGCGATGCTTATCTTGAAGGCAAATTGCAGCCGGTGTTTTTCGGCTCGGCATTGAACAATTTCGGCGTCCGCGAGCTGCTTGATTGCTTTATCGAAATCGCGCCGCAGCCAAGACCGAAAGATTCCGATACTCGCACGGTCAAACCCGAAGAGCCAAAAATGTCCGGCTTCGTCTTTAAAATCCACGCGAACATGGATCCGAAACACCGCGATCGTCTGGCTTTTGTCAAGATTGTGTCAGGAACTTTTGAGCGAAACAAACCGTATTTGCATGTCCGCCAAGGTAAAAACCTGAAATTTTCGAGCCCGAATGCCTTCTTTGCCGAGAAGAAAGAAATCGTCGATGTGTCTTATCCTGGCGATATCGTCGGGTTGCACGATACCGGCAATTTCAAAATCGGCGATACCCTGACCGAAGGCGAAAACATGAGTTTTAAAGGCATCCCTAGTTTTTCGCCCGAGCATTTCCGCTATATCAACAACGCCGATCCGATGAAGGCCAAACAACTCGAAAAAGGCATTGACCAATTGATGGACGAAGGTGTTGCCCAGTTGTTTACCTTGGAAATGAACAACCGAAAAGTCATCGGAACCGTTGGCGCGCTGCAATATGAAGTCATCCAATACCGGCTTGAGCATGAGTATGGCGCAAAATGTACTTATGAAAATTTCCCGGTGCACAAAGCGTGTTGGGTAAAACCTGACGATCCAAAAAACGACGAGTTCAAGGAATTTAAACGGATCAAGCAGAAATTTCTCGCCCATGACAAGTACGGGCAACTGGTCTTTTTGGCCGATTCTGATTTTACGATACAAATGACACAAAGCAAATATCCATCGGTGAAATTATTTTTTACATCCGAATTTGATTAAATTGTTGTGAAGATGTTACTTTTCTGGCTTTAAAATTTATATATTTACAATAGACCTTTTATATTAGCTATTAGATTATTACCTTTACAGCCGAATTTTTGAAATATGAAAAAACACAATCTTATCAAGTTCTATATCGTCGCTACCATGTTTTTATTTGACTTCGCTGTGTTTGCACAAGAAGGTCCGGGCGATGATAACGATGGTGGCGGCCTTGAAGATGACGACGCT
>JAEWLD010000308.1 GCA_023393485.1 Bacteroidota bacterium | reverse complement strand
ATTTCGGACTGGCCAGAGCCGCGCGTTCCTTCGGCGTAAAATTATCTTCAAGATATGCATTGAGCGATTTTACTTCCTTCACGTCAAGCGGCTTTTTGACCGATGCGTCAAATCCGTCGCCGCCTTCGGTGACCATGTAAACCATTTGCTCGCCTTTGCGCGGATTGCTTGCATTCTTTGGCGTTTCGGACGTCACGTAAATCTGTTTGACATCCTTGATGCCGATGTCGTTGTAATCTGTCGTATAAAACCAGCCCCGCCAAAACCAGTCAAGGTCAACGGCAGAAGCGTCTTCCATCGTCCGGAAGAAATCCTCAGGCGTTGGATGCCTGAATTTCCATCGGTTGGCATACGTCCTGAACGCATAGTCGAAAAGATCGTGACCCATCACAACTTCGCGTAAAATGTTCAAGCCTGCCGCCGGTTTTCCGTAAGCGTTGTTACCAAACTGACGGATGACTTCAGAATTGCTCATAATCGGCTCAAGCCCTTGCTGGCTACCGCCCATATAAGCCGTAATGGTTTTGGCCGGGCCGCGTCTCACCGGGTATTTCGGATCCCACGAAATTTCCGTGAGATATTCCAGGAAGGAGTTCAGACCTTCATCCATCCAAGTCCATTGGCGCTCGTCCGAATTGACGATCATCGGGAAAAAGTTATGCCCGACTTCGTGAATCACTACCGAAAGCATTCCGAACTTCACGCGGTCGTCATACCTGCCCTTTTCATCCGGCCTGCCCCAATTCCAGCAAATCATCGGATATTCCATGCCCTGATCTTCGGCATTGACCGCGACCGCTTTCGGATACGGATAATCAAAAGTGTACGATGAATAGCTTTTCAAGGTATGCGCGACAACACGCGTCGCCATTTCGCCCCAAAGCGGATTGCCTTCTTTCGGATAAAGCGTAATGGCCATCACGTCTTTTGAACCGACTTTGACCGCCATCGCGTCATAAATGTATTTTCTCGAGGTCGAAATCCCGAAATCGCGAACGTTTTCCGCCTTGAACTTCCATGTTTTCTTTTTGTCTGAAAAGCCTTTTTCCGACGCTTCGGCTTCTGCCTGCGTCACCACGACGACCGGTTTATCATAGCTTTTTTGCGCCTGTTGGTAGCGTTTGTATTGCTCGGCCGAAAACACTTCCGAAGGATTTTGCAAGACGCCCGTGGCTTCCATGATGTGGTCGGCAGGAACCGTGATGTTCACTTCATAATTCCCAAACGGAAGCGCAAATTCGCCGGCGCCCCAAAACTGCATGTTTTGCCAGCCTTCAACATCATTGTAAACCGCCATTCGCGGATAGAATTGTGCAATCACATATAATCTGTTCTTGTCTTTGTCAAAATATTCATAACCAGAACGTCCGCCAATTTCACGGTAGTTGTTGATGTTGTACCAATATTTGACCGAAAACGACACTTTCTCGCCATGTGCCAGCGGCTTTGGCAACTCAAGCCGCATCATCGTATTGTTGACCGTGTATTGCATTGGCTTTCCCGACGCGTCTTTTACGTATTCGATTTTAAATCCGCCGTCAAAAGGCGCTTTCAAATAGGTGTCGGTGAAGCCTTTGGCGCTGTTGGCACCATCGGCGCCGGTCGGCCTGACAAGTTTTGACTGGGAATTTGACGCCTGTTGGTTTTGATCGAGCTGCAGCCATAGAAATTCAAGCGGTTCCTTGGCATTGTTGGTATAGGTGACGGTTTCCACGCCGTACAATTTGGCATTTCTATCATCGAGTTCAACGTCAATTTTATAATCGGCCTGCTGTTGGTAATATTCCGGACCTGGCGCGCCGGATGCCGTTCTGAACATATTCGGCGTCGCCATCAAATCATACATCTGACGGAATTTATTGACATCGGTATGGCCGGGTTCTTTCGTATTTTGCTGCGCAAGGGCAACGCCTGCGGCAAGCGACATAAAAAAATAAAGATGCTTTTTCATATTAATGGGCTGGCGGAAATTTGATTTCGCTTCTTGGATTTTCAGCAGTCAGTAGCATGCTGGACTTTTTGCCATTGACATCGATTTGTATGATATTTTGCTGTTCGGTTACATAATCGAACAATATTTTATTGTCTACGCCGATGGCGTTGATTTTCGGAACGTCGGTGATTTTAAGGTAACAGACAAGCACGCCGTTCTCGAGTTCATCGCTCACAAACACAAGTTTTTTTGGCTGATGGTCAATCGAAACCGAAAGCTTTTCGAGCAAATATTTCTGCATCAGCGCGGCGTCTTCGGGCTTTTCATCGCTTTCTCCGAGGCGAAACGTGCGTTTGTATTTATTTTTGAGCGCATTTTCAAGATCGTCAACGAAAATCCGCGCCGTGATTTGCAGCATTTTCTTTTCAGGCGCGTAATGCAATTGATAAATCGCCACATAAAACTTGTGCGCGGCCGCCATCGACGCAAAACCGATCAGCAAAACCAGCGCTATCGTAAACTTCTTTTTCATTATTCGGATTTTATGACCGCGGCCATCAATTTTTTGTAAGATGTCGCGAGCCGCGCCGTTTCAAATTGCATCAGCGTTTTGTTTTTGGCCTTCAGTGCGCTGACAAACGGTTCGTCGTCTATCATATAACGCTTGAAATCCCCGATGTATTCGGCTGGGATTCGAAGCTGATTGGTGTAATATTGATCGTCATAGACCATATCGACGCGCGCAAGCAATCGCTCTTTCATTTCAATGTTCAATTCGCGTTTCAATTGCGCGGTTCGGCCAGACATCAGGTTCAATAACGGGTCGAGAAGACCGGTTGTTGCGGTATATAATTTTTTTTCGGCAGGCGTAAATTGCGTATGGTCTTTATGCCGCATGATCAAATCGTCATGCGCGGCTTTCTGTTGGACGATGACTTCTTCAAGCGCAATGGGTTTTGGGATCATTTTGACCAGGACGATACTTTTGTCCATATCCCCGGCGTAAATCGGCTGGCGTTTGTATTCGAAAGTTTCCTTTTGCAGAATCAGCAGGTCGCCGGGCTTGACAAGAATCGAAAATTCGCCCACGCTGTCGCTCGTCGCCGATTTTTCATTGACCATATTGACGACGTTGATTCCGGAAACCGACGTCGAATCTGTCGTTGTCACCCTAAACCGAAGCATTTTTGAACCGTCTTGCGCAACAGCAGAAACCGCCGCAAAAAACAATAGCGTTATGATTTTAATCTTTTTCAACAGAAATGGTTTGTTTGTACACTTGGGCCAGCTGTGTCATCAAAAAAGACAGCGCAATTTTGTTCTTCCCGGGCAACAACCGCGTAAAGCTATCATTTTCGACGATATAATATAGAAATCCCCTGACATAAATCGTCGGAATTTGGAGGTTTCCGGTAAAAAAGCTTTCGTCGAACAATTCGTCTATTTGTTTCATCAGCGATTCTTTTTTTTCGACCTTGATTTCTTTTTTGAGCATCGCCGTTCGCCCTGAAATCGCGTTGATGATGGCATCGCCCGAGATTTTCGTATCGAGTCCGTACCTGTTTTGCGAGCCGTCGGCAGCGGCAAGATGACGCTCGGCCGGTGTGTATCTTTTTGGCTCGTTTTGTAAAATGCCGAGGCTGACCGCGTTGATTTTATCATTGCGCTGCACGATGACTTCGTCGAGCTCAATTATTGATTCGAGTTCAATCAGCATCAGGTCCTGGTTAAAATCCTCCGATCTTACCACGCGCTGCCTCGCCTTAAAACGGGGCGATGAAAATTGCAGCGTATCGCCAACTGTCGCATCGATTGTAAAATAACCGCGCGCCTGGACCGCCACCGCGTTGTTCGTGGCGCGATTGATGACAATCAATTCGGCAACATTTGACGCGCCGGCCGCGACTTTCCCACGTAATGGTTTGCGCACTTCCTGTGACCAGCCGTCGGCGAACAGGAATAACAAAACGAGCGCGGCAGTATATTTCATAAGGAGTTTTGGTCGCAAGTTGCGGCAGCGGTAAAATTATCGGGTTGCGTCCCAACGATTTATTAAGGCGCTGGTAAAAATATGTTAATAAACAAAGCGCTGAACTTTGGGTCATTGGCGCACATGGCTTAAATTTGAGTCATGAAGAATTTAATTATTGCCAGTACATCTACCCTGTTTGGCGGCGAATATCTCGAATACCTGATGCCCGAACTTGAGCAACATTTCAAGGATTGCGCTACAATTTTGTTCATTCCGTATGCGCGGCCCGGCGGCATTTCGCATTACGATTATACCGATCGCGTGAAAACGGCGTTTGCGGCAATCGGAAAAAAAGTAGCCGGATTGCACGAATTTGAAAATCCTGTGGAAGCGATTGAAAAAGCCGAGGCGATTTTTACCGGCGGTGGCAACACTTTTTTGCTCGTAACACAACTGTACAAAAATAAAGTCATGACGCTTTTGGCCGATGCGGTCAAAAAAGGAACGCCCTATCTTGGAAGCAGCGCCGGCAGCAACATTACAGGATTGACGATGCAGACAACCAATGACATGCCTATTGTCTATCCGCCGGATTTCAGGACGCTTGGGCTGATTCCGTTTAACCTGAACCCGCATTACATAGACGCTGACCAGCAATCAAAACACATGGGCGAAACCCGCGAAACCCGGATCAGGGAATTTCATCACTTCAATACGATTCCTGTTTTGGGACTTCGCGAAGGCAGCTGGCTCGCGGTCAAAGGCGACACGGTTACATTGAAAGGCAATTTGAGCGCGCGGCTCTTCAGGCAAGGGAAAGAGGCTGAAGAACTCCCAAGCGGAAGTGATTTGTCCTGGATTAAATAAAAGCCTTTCCTTTTGCATAGTGAAGCGGAGCAAAAGATAGGGTACTATCGAAAGCAAAGTGCAACTTTGTTTGAAGATATCGAGCGCAGTTCAGCCCGACGGCGCGGAGTTTACGGAGCCGGAACGCCATAAAAAAAGCCCCAGAAACTTCTGAGGCTTTAGAGCGGAAGACGAGGCTCGAACTCGCGACAACCAGCTTGGAAGGCTGGAGCTCTACCAACTGAGCTACTTCCGCATGAATACTTCACCTAACTTTTATTTTCAATCGGAGTTCGGTGAACGCTGTTTGCGGTTGCAAATATAAGGCAAGTTTCGTGTAGTGCAAATTTTTTTTTAAAAAAGATGATGGAGCTATTAAACGCCAAAGCGTGGCGTGCCCAAAGCAAGCGTGTTCAATTTTTCATACCTTCGTCACAACCAAACCCCATGAAAAATCTGCTTTTAATATTGGTTGCATTGGCGCTGATTGGCTGTAAGAAAGACAAGCCCGAAACACCTTTAGCCAAGCCTGAAGCAAAAGCAATTTTCAAAAAAGACGTAAAAGGCATTGCGATTGATTCGACCGAACTCGTGGAAAATGAGGATTCCGTCGTTGTCGATTTTTACAGAATGAATGGCTTTGAAACCGTCTGGAACAAACCCGAGATCAGGCAGGCGATGATCTTCATGTTGTCTAAAGCCGGCGACGAAGATGGGCTGACACCAAATGATTACGCTGTAAAAAAACTCCAACTTTATGAATCTGACCGGCAACTGACGTCCGAGAAACGGGTTTTGTACGATATTCTACTGACCAAATCCGTCCGCAAATACCTCAGGCATTTGGCGCGTGGCAAGGTCAATCCGATTTCAGTTTACCAGACATGGCAATTGACGCGGAATCCGTTTGACACAAATCGGCTGTTGTCTGGCGGTATCAGTGGCGATTCGATTTCGGCAATCGTAGAAATGGCGCGACCGCCACACATGATGTACAAAAAACTGATGACGGCCTGGCGGCTCATCAATGACTATCCTGAAGATAAAGACTTTCGCGAAATCGATACTTTGCTCAAAATCAAACGGCGTGATACATCGGAGGTTTTGCCCTACATCAAGCGCCGATTGATCTATTGGAAAGACATGGAGCCGCAAAAAGATTCGTTGTCAAAAATCTTTGACCGAAAGACTTACGCGGCCCTCATCAAATTCCAGAAACGCCACGGGCTCGTACCTGACGGCGTGATTGCAAAAAGCGTAATCAAACAACTCAATTACACACTGGACCAACGCAAAGGTCAAATCCAGGCGAATCTCGAGCGATGGCGATGGTTTCCGCACGATATGGGCAAACATTACGTGATTTTGAATATTCCGGGCTATGTGCTTTCGGTGGTCAAGGATGGCGATACGCTTGAGCAGAAACGCATCGTTGTTGGGAAAAGCGTCCGTAAATCGCCGGTGGTCTCATCGGCTTTCAGCAATATTATTCTGAATCCGACCTGGACTGTTCCGCCGACGATCATCGCGCGCGATCTGGTGCCCGATGCAACAAGAAACCGAGGCTATTTTGCAGCCAAAAACATCACGATTTACCGCAATGGCAAAGTCGTCAACCCCGAAGACTGGATACCGGCTCAAGCCAAAAAATACCGCTACGTCCAGAAACCCGGCGATGACAATTCACTCGGCAACGTCAAATTCAATTATCCGAGCCGGTTTATGGTTTATTTGCACGACACCAACCACAAGGAAATGTTCATCATGCACAGCCGGTCGTATTCATCGGGCTGTATCAGGGTTGAAAACCCGTTGCCTTTGGCTGCACACATGTTAAACGATTCAATCCGATGGCCGCTTGATTCAATAAAAAAAGTCGTTGACACAAAGAAAACGACTTCTATTACAGTAAAGGAAAAAATCCAGATTCACGCTTTGTATTGGACCGCGTGGAGTGACGA
>JAEWLD010000272.1 GCA_023393485.1 Bacteroidota bacterium | reverse complement strand
AAATTCGCCGAGTATCGCCTCGATGACCGGAATGACCCGTCGCAATTCCTCAGACTGTTCAATGTCGGATGCGCCGGGCCGCGATGAATAGCCGCCGATGTCAATAAAATCGGCACCTTCATCCAACAGTTTTTCTGTATGGCTTAAAATCGATGCCTGGCGGGCGTATCTTCCGCCATCGTAAAAAGAATCGGGCGTAACATTGAGAATGCACATGACTTTTGGCGTATTCAAATCGATAAGGCGGCCTTTACAGTTGATTGTCATTGCTTTAGGAAATTCGGTAAACGGTGTTCGTGTTTCAGGAAAAATATTCCTATTTTTGGAGAAATTCTGTTACAAATATAGCCATTAATGGGAACCACTTCGAAGGAATACGACGGCGTGATCGCGGTTTGCCGCGCGCTGTTTGCCAATAAAATGAAAGATTACGGCGCTGCCTGGCGCATTTTGCGGCTTCCTTCGTTGACCGATCAGATTTTCATCAAGGCGCAGCGCATTCGCAGCTTGCAGGAGAACGATGTCCGAAAAGTGGACGAAGATGAAAATTCCGAATTCATCGGCATAATCAACTACTGCGTGATGGCGCTGATCCAGCTTGAACTCGGCGTGGCGGACCAGCCCGATCTCGACCCTGAAAAAGCAATCACATTATACGACCAAAAAATAGCGCTGACCAAAAACCTGATGCTTGCCAAAAACCACGATTATGGCGAAGCGTGGCGCGAGATGCGCGTGAGTTCGCTGACCGATCTGATCCTGCAAAAACTCCTGCGCGTCAAGCAAATTGAAGACAACAAAGGCAAAACCATTGTTTCGGAAGGCATTGACGCCAATTATCAGGACATGATCAATTATGCGATATTTGCATTGATTCATACCGGTCTGGCGACAAATTCAAGATCTGAAGTTCCAAATTCCAAACTCCACGAATGAGAAATATCATTACACAGGTATCCCGAGTGCTTGTCGGGCTGCTCTTTATCATTTCAGGACTGATCAAACTCAATGACCCGGTCGGGTTTTCATACAAACTCGGCGAATACTTCAGCGAATCAGTGCTGAATATGCCTTTCCTGGTACCGTATGCCTTGGCGCTGGCGGTTTTCATCGTGATTTTTGAAGCGGTTTTAGGCTTTATGCTTTTGGTCGGCTACAAGCCGAAATTCACCGTTTGGAGCCTGCTTTTGATGATTGTTTTCTTCACATTCCTTACCTTCTATTCTGCGTATTTCAACAAAGTGACTGACTGCGGTTGTTTTGGCGACGCGCTCAAACTTACGCCGTGGCAGTCATTTACCAAAGATGTCGTGCTATTGTTCCTGATTTTGATTTTGTTTTTCAACCAAAAGCTGATCAAACCGTTCTTGTCTGGGAACGTGACGAATATTCTGGTCTTCCTGAGTATCGCACTTTGCGGCTTTATGGGTTATTACGTTTTGAATCACTTGCCAATCATAGATTTTCGCGCATACAAGGTCGGGACAAACATTCCCAAGGCCATGGAAATTCCCGAAGGCGCACCGAAAGCCGTCGTCGAAATGAAATTCATCTACAACGTCGGCGGTGTCAATAAAGAATATACAGTTGACCAAATAGGCAATCTGCCGGCCGATGCGAAGTTCGTTGACCGGATTGACAAGGTGATTTCTGAGGGTTATGTTCCGCACGTCCACGATTTCACGATTGAAAAAGACGGCGAAGACCATACGACCGAAATGATGGCCGAACCAAAACTGATGGCTTTCATCATGTACGAACTCGAGAAAGCCGATGCGGACGGCATCAGACAGCTAAACGATTTGACTGTACGGGCTCAAAAGAAAGGTTATAAAGTCATTGCGATGACTTCGTCGGGAGCAGATCAAATCGCGGCGATGAAAAGGAAATATCATTTGAATTTTGATTTTTATTTCACCGATGCCACGACGCTCAAAACCATTGAACGTGCCAATCCAAGCATCGTGATTTTCAACACCGGAACGATTGTCCAGAAAGCGCATTACAATGACATTGATTCCTTAAATTTATAGCCGTGACACCGCTACTCAACTTCAAGAAACACTTCGGCAAATTCATGATTGGGTCAATCATTGGGCTTGCTGCGGGTTTTTATTTGCTTGACGAGGTAGCGACCTGGGAAAAAGTACCGTTGGGCCAGGTGTTCTATATTGTTTTGGGATGCGTCCTGATTACCGTTTCGGGAATTCTTATATTCTCGGCAATCAAAGTCCGGTTTTTTCCTAAAAAACGCAAACGCCGCCACAGCAAACCGATATTTCTCGAAGACGAAAGAAAAAAGAAAAAAAACTCCGATCACAACCAATGAAAAAAATAATTTTTGCCCTATCTGTTTTTGCAATCATCTCATGCGCTGCGCAAGAGCGGCAATTTTCCGAAAAAGCCCTAAAAGAAAAACTGATAAGCCTTGAAGGCAATGAAACAAACCTCGGTTCAATCCTCAGAAGATACGAAGGCAAAACAGTCCTGATAGACATTTGGGCATCGTGGTGCGGCGACTGCGTCAAGGCAATGCCGCTGGTCAAACA
>JAEWLD010000169.1 GCA_023393485.1 Bacteroidota bacterium | reverse complement strand
GAGGCATCGAGCGGATTCGAACCGCTGTACGAGCTTTTGCAGAGCCCTGCCTAGCCACTCGGCCACGACGCCAATAGTGCCGCAAATCTAAGTAATTATTTTAAATTTTAGATTTTAAATTTTAATTATTCGGAGCGTAGGTTTAATTTCCAGTTCCTTTCCTAATTATCAATTGTCAATTGTCAATTGTCAATCATCAATTAATTTCGGTATTCTTCCATTGTGATCGTAACCGCTTCAACGTCACCGCCGATTGGTGGATTGAGTTTCGATACCGATAATACAATCCGCGATACCGAAGCCACTTCGTTAAAAATCCTGACGATGATTCTATGGGCAACGTGTTCCAATAATTTTGAGCGGATTGCCATTTCCTCAACGACAATGCGGTTCAAGAGCACATAATCAACCGTATCCGAAAGGTGATCGCTGAGTGCCGATTTTCGTAAATCTGTCTTGATTTCAAGATCGACCGAGTACTCGGAACCAATTTTACTTTCTTCTTCAAGGCAGCCGTGATAGGAATAAGTGCGGATGTTTTTGAGTTTGATTGAGCCCATAATAGTTGCCAGTTGTTAGTCGCTGGTTGCTGGATTGAATTCTCCGGCGTCCAGCTATGGTTTAGAAACAATACTGATATTTCGTCTGAACTTGCAGCTTCTAGCCGCTAACAACCAGCAACTAGCCACTAAATCCTCCCCAAATATACTATCAAACCTCGTCATTTACTATCTTTGCCCTTCAAATTGCGATTATGTCAACAGCAGAAAAATCATTGAATTTCATCGAACAGATCATCGAGGAAGATTTGAAATCAGGTCTATCACAAAACAAGCTGCGATTCAGGTTTCCGCCAGAGCCAAACGGCTATTTGCACATTGGGCATGCGAGTTCGATTGCGCTCAATTTCGGGCTTGGAATCGATTACAATGCGCCTGTCAACTTGCGTTTTGACGATACCAATCCTGCTAAAGAAGAACAAGAATATGTCGATGCGATCAAACGCGACATCCAATGGCTCGGCTATCAGTGGGCCGAAGAACGTTATGCGTCAGACTACTTCCAGCAATTGTACGATTGGGCCGTCGAGTTTATCAAAAAAGGCAAAGCCTATGTAGACAGCCAGTCGTCTGAAGCGATGGCCGAACAAAAAGGCACGCCGACGACGCCTGGTGTTGATTCGCCATTTAGGAACCGTTCGGTTGAAGAAAATCTCGATTTGTTCGAGCGTATGAAAAAAGGCGAATTCGCCGAAGGTACGCATATTTTGCGAGCGAAGATTGACATGGCATCGACCAACATGCTCATGCGTGACCCGATCATGTATCGCATCCTGCACAAACATCACCACAGAACCGGCGAAAGCTGGTGCATTTACCCGATGTATGACTGGGCGCACGGCGAAAGCGATTACCTCGAAAGCATCTCACATTCGTTTTGTACGCTTGAATTTTTGCCGCATCGTGAATTATACGATTGGTTTTTAGACCAGATTTACGATGATAAAAACGTCCGGCCGAAACAGCGTGAATTTGCGCGTAGAAATTTGTCGCACACAGTTGTGAGCAAACGAAAATTGCTCAAACTCGTTGAGGATGATTACGTTTCAGGTTGGGATGATCCCAGAATGTCGACCATTTCCGGGTTGCGGCGTCGCGGCTATACGCCGGCATCGCTCAGGAATTTTGCCGACGCCATCGGGATTGCCAAACGCGATAATTTGATTGACGTGTCGCGGCTCGAGGCATGTATCCGAGAAGATTTGAACAAAATAGCGCCGCGCGTAATGTCGGTCGTCGATCCGGTCAGACTCGTCATCACCAATTATCCCGAAGGAAAAGAGGAATGGCTCGAGGCCGAAAACAATCCTGAAGATGAAAGCGCAGGATTTAGAAAGATTCCGTTTTCGCGTGAGATCTATATCGAACGTGAGGATTTCATGGAAGACGCGCCATCAAAGTTTTTCCGACTGTCAATCGGCAAGGAAGTCCGATTGAAAAATGCGTATATTATTAAAGGCGAAAGCCTCATCAAGGATTCTACGGGAAATATTACCGAAATCCACGCGACTTATGATACCGATTCACTGAGCGGAAGTGGCAGTGAAGCCAGTCTTAGAAAAGTTTCCGGAACGTTGCATTGGGTTTCCGTGCCTCACGCTTTGAAGGCGGAAATTCGTTTGTATGATCGCTTGTTTACCGATGAAGCGCCCGACACGCACAAAGAAAAAGACTTTCTCGAATTTGTCAATCCCGACTCGCTGAAAGTGGTCACGGGTTATGTTGAACCGAGTTTGAAGGACGCGAAAAATGAGGATAAATTCCAGTTCCAACGCATCGGGTATTTCACTGTAGACAAGGATTCTACAGCCGAAAAATTGGTTTTCAACAAAACCGTCGGGCTTAAAGACGCTTGGGAAGAAAAAGGCAAAAAAGAGGAAAATGCAATCAACAATAGCTTGAAGGAAATCAATCGGTATTTCAAGGCGTCAACCGATGATGAGCGCGCGGCTGTAGAGAAGTCTGTCGCCGGAAACATTAAATCGGTGACGAGTTTTTCACTTCTTCAGAATGCAATCCGAAAAAATGTCAACAACAACAAAAGTTCATTGTTGTTCGCAAATTGGATATTTAAGTACAGCGACAGAATTTCAAAATCTGATGTCGATGCCGAGTTGCTCGAAAAATTGGAAACAATGTCAGAACGTGCAAATTTGACGCGCTAAACTTACAATAGTTTTTGAATATGGAAAGCGGACGTAGACGTTCGCTTTTTTTATTATTTAGAAAACCAATATTATTTTAATTTATAATTGGTTTTACCAATAGAAACCAGCGTTCACAAATTGAATCTGTTTAATTTTTAAAAATGGCGAATGTGATTCGACATTCGTACGATAAAAAGTCCCTTAAATCGGCTTATTTTAATTTTTGCCCTTTTGACTGACACTTTAACGCGTGCTTAACAGCTGCCGATTCAATTTGCGCGTAATTTTAAGTGTTAACCAAAAAAATAAAGTCATGTCAAAAACAGGAATAGGATTGGCGCTTCTGGCAGGCGTCGCGATCGGTGCCGGAATCGGAATTTTGATGGCGCCCGAAAAGGGATCGGAAACCCGCAAAAAACTCAAAGGAAAAATTGATGAAGGCAAAGCGGACCTCGGCGGCAAATATGAAAGCTTAAAGAAAAAAGCGAAGGCAAGCGCCGAACAGGCTTATTCAGATATCATGGCAGATATGAACCACAAGTCTGAAGATGTCATTTCGTTCCTTGAAACCAAGCTGGCAAATCTTAAAAAAGAGGTGTCAGGCATGAAATAAAAAAAAGAGGCGTGATTGCCTCTTTTTCGTTATTCGATTTCGCCGCCATCCTTTAGCGTTTGATAATCTGAACCGTGCGGATTGTCTTTTTTCTCAGGTTTTTTACGCGGATGTTTCATCGCTTCGCCAACCTGGTTCGCAGCTGAAAACGACGAAACCATGTTGTTGAGCATATCGCTTGCCGCACCCGGCGTATTGGGCAGCAGGATCAGGTTTGAGTTGGTATCACCGCCGATGGCTTGCAAAGTATCGTAATGTTGCGTCACAACGATCAGCGCCGATGCTTCTTGGGAATTGATGCCGACTTTATTGAGAACATCAACGCTTTCAACCAGCCCACGGGCAATTTCACGCCGTTGGTCTGCAATACCTTGACCTTGAAGGCGTTTACTTTCGGCTTCGGCTTTGGCTTTGGCGACAATTCGGATGCGCGTGCTTTCGGCTTCGAATTCGGTCGCCGTCTTTTCACGATCGGCAGCATTGATGCGGTTCATCGCATTTTTGACCTGGATATCGGGATCAATGTCGGTGACAAGCGTGTTGATGATGTCATAGCCGTAAGTCGTCATCGCTTCATTGAGTTCGCGTTTTACGGCGATGGCAATGTCATCCTTGCGCTCGAAAACGTCGTCGAGTTTAAGCTTCGGCACTTCGGCGCGAACGACATCAAATACATAAGCGGTAATCTGGTCATGCGGATATTCGAGCCTGTAAAACGCATCGAAAACCTTGTCCTTGATCACCATGAATTGCACCGAAACCTTCATTTTGACAAACACGTTGTCTTTGGTTTTGGTCTCGATGATGACGTCAAGTTGTTGGATTTTCAGATTGATGCGGCCCGCGATTTTGTCGATAATCGGCAGTTTTAACTGTAAACCGGCGTGGCGGATGCTCAAAAACCGGCCGAATCGTTCAACAATGACCGCAGTTTGCTGCTTAACGGTAAAAAATGATGACAGAAGAAGGATGAGACCTATAAATAAGGCACCCATTACAAAGTAGTTCATAGGGAAGAATTTAGTTGAAAATTACGGTTAAAATACGAAAAATACTTTAGGTTTGTTTGATAAACGCCCAATCAAAATGAAAACACTGCTTTCTGCTCTTTTGGCTTTTGCAGCCCTAACTGCGAGCGCGCAATATGATGAAAAAGATTCGAATCGCATCGGCATCAGCCTCGGTGTCAACCAGTTTACGGTCAATTCGGATAATTTCGACTCGAAACCTGGCATGGGTTGGAACGCCGGATTGTCTGTCCGTGGTAATTTCTACAATGATTTTGATATGGTTTACGACATCAGGTTCAGTGAAAATAAGTTTACTGTCGAGTCATCGGATCCGCTGCTTTCAGACGTTGAGGCCAAAATCCAGTCGGCGCAGATTTCAGTACTTTTGAGCTATAAATTCATCGAAAATCATTTGAGTGTCGAGTTTGGGCCGATGTTCCAATTCAACGGTAAACTCGACTTCGATGAAAACAAGGAACTCACGCCAATTGACGGCATCGGCACAACGATGAAAGATATCCAGGAAATCAAGGTGTTTAATTTTTACCCGACTGTTGGCATCACTGCGGGCATCAGGCAACTTCGCGTGCATTTGTTCGCCCAGTACGGCCTTACCAACATGTTTCGCGGACTTGAAGATGCGGCAGGCGGCAGCATCAAAGGCAACGGAATGATACTCGGCGGAAACCTTTGTTTTTACCTGTAAAGTCGCAAGTAAAAGCCCCAATCATGATAACAAGACAACTATATATCATATTTATTTTTATCACCGCGAGTTCATTCGGACAGGATTCGATTTTTAAAGCCGATGGAACGCGTACCGCGATAAACGGCGAATCGGTCAAAATCGATTTGCGCCACAAACTACTGACTTTTGCACCAAAAGGTGAAGCCGTTGCCCAACAATTAGCCCTAAAAAACCTAGAGAAAATGACTTATCAGGGCAAGCGGTTCGAGATGCTGAAAGTGGGTAACAAACAAAAACCTTTTTTTGTGATTGCCCGGCACGACGGATTGACGCTCGCCACACTGACTAAGGAAATCGTAACCTCTACAGGCGGTTTCAACGTTCGTTACGTCAACCATGAAATGCTGGTTTTGGAAGGCAGCAAGGTCATCGAGAGGATTTCGTTTACTGAAAACAATGACGACAAAAACATCAAAAAGCGCATCAAAGCCAAGGCGCAGCTTGAGCTTTATTTCGGCGATTGCGTTGAAGTGATGGAACGGTTGGCCTATTTTGCCAATACGCCAAACAATTCGTTGATTGAAGGCGATATCGCGTCGTTTTTAAAACAATCGCCGTATCTTTTGTGCCCGTGATTACAGATTGGCAATCGCGTGCTTGATGCGTTTGATTGTTTCTTCCTTGCCGATCATTTCAGCAATGTCAAACAAATGCGGGCCTTTTAAAGCGCCGACAAGACTCAGCCTGAATGGTTGCATGACTTTGCCCATTCCAATTCCGTTGGCGGCGATCCAGTCTTTTACGACTGTTTCAATTTCGGCCGAGTTATAATTATCGACGTTTTCAATCACATCAATCAGATTGCTCATGATTTCGGCGGTTTCTTCCTTCCAGTTTTTAGCGGCTTTTTCGTCATAATAGTTGGGCGCGACGAAGAAATAGTCACCCAGTTCCCAAAAATCGGTCACGAAATCAGCGCGTTCCTTAATAAGTGAAACATCGCGCGTTATGAAATCTTTCGGTTTTTCGACGTCTTTTTCCTTGAGGATTTTATCGAAATCATCGGCCAACGATTCGTCGCTGCGACGCATCAGGTATTGATGGTTGAACCATTTGTTTTTCTCGGGATCGAACTTCGCGCCGGCTTTATGGACGCGGCCCAGATCAAAAGATTCGGCCAGTTCGTCAAGCGTGAAAAGTTCTTTGTCTGTGCCGTCGTTCCAACCCAAAAGCGCAAGGAAATTAATTACAGCTTCGGGAAAATAGCCTTTTTCGCGATATCCGGATGAAACGCCTTCGAGAGACTTCCATTCAAGCGGAAAAACCGGAAAGCCCATTTTGTCGCCATCGCGCTTTGACAATTTGCCGTTGCCGACAGGTTTTAAAATCAATGGCAAATGCGCAAATTCAGGCGCTTCCCAGCCAAATGCGCGATACAGCAGCACGTGCAGCGGCATTGACGGCAACCATTCTTCGCCTCGGATGACGTGTGAAGTTTCCTGCAGGTGATCGTCGACGATGTTGGCCAGATGGTAAGTCGGCATGCCGTCGCTTTTGAAAAGGACTTTGTCGTCGAGCAAATTGGTTTCGAATTTTATGTCGCCACGGATCATGTCGTGCAAATGGAGCGTTTCGTCAACAGGCGTTTTAAAACGAACGACGTAAGCCTCGCCGGAACCGATGCGCTTTTTGGTTTCTTCATCGCTCATTTTCAGTGAATTATCGAGTTTGAGCCTGTTATGGTGATTATAAATAAACGTCTTACCCTTCTGCTCATGGTCTTTGCGGTGCGAATCCAGCGCCTCGGCCGTATCAAATGCGTAATAGGCGTTTCCGGAAGCGATCAATGCATCGGCGTATTGCTTATACAAATGTTTGCGCTCACTCTGGCGGTAAGGCCCGAATTTCTCATTGCGCCCGATAGTTTCAGACGGAGAAATCCCAAGCCAGTCAAGGGCTTCAAAAATGTAATCTTCGGCTC
>JAEWLD010000158.1 GCA_023393485.1 Bacteroidota bacterium | reverse complement strand
ACCCAGCGGCCAGGTGTAAACCATCGATTTGAACAATTGGACATACGCCCAATAACCAACGCGGACTTTGCCGCTTCGGGTTACGCCGTGAATGTTGATCAGCAGCGTTTCCTCAGGAATCGATGCAATTGCGGGATCGCTTTGATAATGGCCTTGAACCGTCACGCACCGCACCGCGTTGAAAATATCGATGTGGTTGATCACGACGATTACTTTTGCGCACAACGGGCATTCGGCGTCATAATAGAAAGTGTAACGCGGCTGTTTGAATTGCATTTTTTGCCATAGTTTGATCCAGAACCGCGGCGGGATCAATAGCAGATTCAAACAGCAATAGGTCAGCGCAAAAAGCGGGATCGGATAGGCGATCAAAATTCCGATATGGAACAAAATCCCAATGATGGCCAACGGTACGCGCAATTTTCTAAACCAGAACAGGAAGATGTACATCGTCTCAAAAGCCAGCACGAACCAGCTCAGGAATTTGACCAGGAATTCGTTGTTGAGTACGGCCGAGGTATCGTTTTCGGTATACATCGGCAAACTCGAAGGCCGCCAGATGCCAAGGCCGTCAAGCCAGGTATGGCTCGAGAATTTTTGAAAAACAGAATCAAAATAAATCAGCGCGATGCCGACGAAAACAGGCGCCAGATAATTAATTTCAAGAATCGTGCAATCAGGTTTATATGCCCGGCCGATGCCGGTGTGACGCACTTTTCCGATCAGGCTGACAAGAGAAAACACGCGCGACAACGGCAGAAACAGCATCAAAAAATTGACCGCCGTATAAGTATAATAAACGTGGTATTCGAACTTGATCGCCGACGAGAAAACCAGCACAGTAAAGATGTAATTGACGATTGTCGCTACTCTGGTGAACAGCCCGAATATCAGGCAGATCAAGGTCAGCATCCAAAAATAAAGCAGGTATGACGACTCGATCTCGCCGCTGTAAACAAACGGATCTTTGTCAAAAACAATATGGCGGAACCGATAAAGGTGAAGGATTTCAACAAGCAGTATCGCGCCGTAAAGCACGCGAAAAACCGACAATCCCACGGCGTCGATTTTTCTGTTGAATATTCCTGAAAAAAACGCCCTGATGTTTTTCATTTCAAGTTATAATGCGATGGCAGCAACGCAAAATTGCCCGGCCGGTTGATTTTTCCAGTTTGCCAGAAATCGCCTTGGAGCACGCTCAGTTCGGCGGCTTTTTCAATCACATCGAGGAAATCTTCCTTCTTTGTGGAATCATTGCTGAGCTGCACGGTCAAATGATAGGTCGCGGCGCGCAGGTTGAGATTCGGGATAACCAGTTCAATAGAATCGCCGACGTTTGTGAAATTGGCGTTCATCTCGTCGCTTAGGAAAGACACCACGCGATTTTCATAATTGTCATCGATTGCAATCCCGACAAAAAGTTTGTCATAGTTGACAAATCCGTTGTTTTGAAGGTTAAGCCTGATTTTCAGGTATTGGCCTGAAATGACTTCATTGACCACGTCGCCTTTTTGGTTGAGATAATCGATCCCGACGACTTTGAGCCCGCCGCTGCCAAGCCTGTCGGTGCGGTGTTCAAGCGAATGATCCATCATCTTCATGTTGTTGGCCAGATAATAATCAATCGCCGGCTGGCTTTCGCCGGTAAAAATCACGCCGCCGCGATCCAGCACGATGCCTTTATTGCAAAGCGCTTTGACGGCCGCCATGTTGTGGCTGACGAAAAGTACCGTACGGCCTTCGCCTTTTGAGACTTCGCCCATTTTGCCGAGGCATTTCTTTTGGAATTCGGCGTCGCCTACGGCCAGAACTTCGTCGACGATCAAAATTTCGCTTTCCAAATGCGCGGCTACGGCAAACGCCAGACGAACGTACATTCCCGAAGAATAACGCTTGACCGGCGTATCGATATAGCGCTCAACGCCCGAAAACGCAACGATTTCATCGAATTTCCGTTTGATTTCATCGCGACGCATGCCCAGGATTGCGCCGTTCAAAAAGATGTTTTCGCGGCCGGTCATTTCAGGGTTGAAACCCGTACCGACTTCGAGCAACGAAGCGATCCTGCCGTTGACCTTAAAACTTCCGGTTGTTGGCTTGGTGACTTTGCTCAGGAGTTTGAGCAATGTACTTTTCCCGGCGCCGTTGCGTCCGATGATTCCGACGGCATCGCCCTGCTCGATCTCGAAATTGATCTCGCGCAAAGACCAGACGTACTCGCTGTCACCTTTGGCGGTTCGGTCATTGGCCTCGCCGATCTTGAGATACGGATCTTCTTTGCCTCGGATTTTATACCAGAAACGGTTCAAATCGTGGCTCAGCGTTCCGGTGCCGACTTCGCCCAGACGGTATTGCTTTGAAATGTTTTCTGCTTTTATCGCTAATTCTCCCATATCAGACGGTATCCATAAAACTCTTTTCGACTTTGTTGAAAATGATGATGCCAACCGCCAGCAAAACAACGATGACGCCAGCACTCATTATGAGCGAGTTCGGGTTAAACTCCCCGACGCCGAGATAGGCATAACGGAAACATTCAAAAATACCGGCAAGCGGATTCAACTCAAGAATTGACCGATACCTGTCAGGCATTGTAGACAGCGGATAAATTACCGGCGTCGCGTACATAAACAGTTGAATGCCGAAGGTCAACAGGAATGTCAAATCTTTGTATTTTGTGGTCAACGACGAAAATATCATCCCGAGCCCGAGTGCAAAAGCGGCCATCATGATGACCAAAACCGGCGTGAGCAATATCCACGCATTCGGATGGATTTGTTCGGTCACAAACGTATAATATAAAACAAAGACGATGAGTAAGGCGAACTGGATCCCGAATTTGAGCAATGCCGAAAACACAATCGAAAGCGGCATGATCAAGCGCGGGAAATACACTTTGCCGAAAACCGATGCGTTGTCTTTGAACACCGTCGAAGTTTTGGTCAGCGAATCTGAAAAGTAATTCCAGACCGTGACACCGGCGAGATAAAATACGATGTCCGGCGCGCCATCGGTAGAGATTTTCGCGACGCGGCCAAAAATGAAGACGTAGATCGCGGTACTCATCAGCGGCTGAAGGAAAAACCAGATCGGGCCCAGAATCGTCTGTTTGTAGAACGTGATGAAATCGCGCTTGAGCAGCATCAGCAGCAAGTCGCGGTAATGCCAGACTTCGCGCAGGTTGACCGAAAACAGGCCGTCGTGCGATTTGATCTCTTCAGTCCAAATTTGCTTTTGGCCTTCCATCAATTGTATTGTTTTTTGTAATAATTGGCGTATTCGCCCGATGTGACATGTGCGAGCCATTCCCCGTTGGCCAAATACCAGTCAATCGTTTTTTCAAGTCCTTCCTCAAAAGTCACCGACGGTTTCCAGCCAAGTTCTTTGTTGATCTTCGTCGCATCGATCGCATAGCGCAAATCGTGGCCCGGACGGTCTTTGACATAGGTAATCAGCTCGCGCGACGAACTTTCTGCACGGCCGAGCTTTTTGTCCATGATGTCACAAAGCAATTTGACCAAATCAATGTTCTGCCACTCGTTGAACCCGCCGATATTGTACGTTTCATGGTTTCCGCCTTTGTGGAAAACCAGGTCGATGGCGCGCGCATGGTCTTCGACGTAAAGCCAGTCACGCGTGTATTTTCCATCGCCGTAAACCGGAAGTGGCTTGCCGGTAATGATATTGTTGATGAACAATGGAATCAATTTCTCAGGGAAATGGTTCGGGCCGTAATTGTTCGAGCAGTTTGAAATCACATACGGCAACCCGTAAGTTTCGCCATAAGCGCGGACAAAATGATCTGAACTTGCCTTTGAAGCCGAATACGGTGAGTTCGGATCGTATGGCGTTTGCTCGGTAAACAAACCTGTTTCGCCAAGCGTTCCGTAAACCTCATCGGTTGAAATGTGGTAAAAGCGCTTGCCTTCTTTGTTGTCTGCCCACTGTGTCTTTGCGGCATTCAAAAGATTCATCGTACCGATGACGTTGGTTTTGACAAACGCCAATGG
>JAEWLD010000153.1 GCA_023393485.1 Bacteroidota bacterium | reverse complement strand
TAGGGCGATTCATCACTTTCCTGCTGAAAAAATACATCGCGATGATGATGGATATCGCCGCGCCGTGACTGGCCAAACCCTGAAAGCCGGTGAATTCCATGCCCGGAAATTTGAACGGCAGCAGGATTTCTCCCGGGTGATTCCTGAAATATTCCCAATCATAAAAGAAAACGTGCCCGAGACGCGCCCCGAGAAGCGTTGAGAGAACTGTCCAGATAAATAGCGAATCGAGCTTTTCAATCGGCTCATTTTCACGGTCAAAAATCTTCTTCATCAAGTACCAGCCGAGCCCGAAAGCAAGCACGAACATCAGGCTGTAATACCGGATTACGAAAAAGCCGAGGTCAATACCTTCGGATGGATTCCAGACAAATTGTAGAGGTATGGTCATTGGGTTGTTGTTATTGGGTAAAAATAAAAAAAATACTACAACGAATTGCTAATGTTTGTGGTCGGTTTTTTTCCCGGGAACCGGATCGTAACCGCTTCGACCCCAAGGATGACAGCTTAAAATGCGTTTTAGCCCGAGGTAGCCCCCATAAAAAAGCCCGTGCATTTTAAGCGCTTCAATCATATAGTGCGAGCACGTCGGCTGAAATCGGCATGTTGCCGGAAACAACGGTGAAATCGCGATCTGGTAAAATCGTACGAGGACGACAAACGGAAAAATTGCGATTTTTTTGACTGACATCAATAGATCAATAAGTGAAACTCGTGCCTTCCTTGCCGTCTTTGAGCTGGATGCCAAGCGCGGCGAGCTGGTCGCGGATTTGGTCCGACATCGCAAAGTTCTTATTCGCGCGGGCTTCATTCCGCATATTGATCAGCAAGCCTACCAAGCCTTCGATTTTCTCTGTGCTGTCAACCGACATTTTTTCATCCTTTAGGCCGAGCACGTCGAACAGAAACGCATGCATTGTCGCTTTCAACATTTCCAGGTCATCAGCGGATAAACTCGCCGAACCGTCCTTGACCAAATTGATGAAACGAACACCCTCAAACAACTGCGCAATCAGGATCGGGCTGTTGAAATCGTCGTTCATTGCATCGTAGCATGATTGCTTCCAGCCGGCGATATCTAAGGTTGAATTTGCGGAAGCTTTCAATTCCTTGAGGTTTTCGATCGCTTCCATGATCCGGTTATAGCCTTTTTCTGCTGCGGTGATCGCATCGTCAGAAAAGTCCAGAATGCTGCGGTAGTGCGCCTGTTGCATAAAGAAACGCGCCACATTTGGCGAATAAGCTTTGCTTAAAAACGGGCTGCCGCCGGTAAAAATCTCTCGTGGTAAAATGTTGTTGCCCGTAGATTTGGCCATTTTTTTTCCATTCAAAGTCAGCATGTTTGCGTGCATCCAGTAATTGACCGGAGTATTGCCGCAAGCGGCTTCGTTCTGAGCGATCTCGCATTCGTGGTGCGGGAATTTCAAATCCATTCCGCCGCCGTGAATGTCGAAATGCCGCCCGAGGTATTTCGTGCTCATCGCCGTACATTCCAAATGCCAGCCCGGGAAACCGTCGCTCCACGGCGAAGGCCAACGCATGATGTGCTCGGGTTCGGCTTTTTTCCAAAGCGCGAAATCCTGATGGTTTCGTTTGTCGGACTGGCCGTCGGTGTCGCGCGTGTTGGCGAGCATGTCTTCGATGTTGCGGCCGCTGAGTTTCCCGTAATGGTTATGTTCGTTGAACTTCACGACGTCGAAATAGACCGAACCATTGGATTCATACGCCAATCCTGCATCGAGGATTTTTTTGACGATTTCAATCTGTTCGATGATGTGTCCTGTGGCCGTAGGTTCAATGCTCGGCGGCAAAAAGTTGAGCTCGCTGAGAATTTCGTGGAAATCGACAGTATATCGTTGGACGATTTCCATAGGCTCAAGCTGTTCGACACGGGCTTTTTTCGCGATTTTGTCTTCGCCATGGTCAACGTCGTCAACAATGTGGCCCACGTCGGTGATGTTTCTCACGTATCGCACTTTGTAGCCCAAATGCAGTAAGTAACGGTAAATCACGTCGAATGACATAAATGTCCTGACGTTGCCCAAATGCACATTGCTGTAAACCGTCGGCCCGCAGACGTACATGCCTACATTGCCGGGATGGATCGGCGTAAACACTTCCTTTTCGCCCGAAAGCGAGTTGTAGATCTTGAGCTGTTGGTTTTTGTACAATTGCATTTTTGTGACTTTTACTTTTTGGGCGTTGCCTTCGGCCCGCGCTTTTCGCTATATCTTTTGCTTCGCTGCGCTACGCAAAAGGATGCCGCTGCAATCGCTAACGCAGATTTATCTCTATTCGAATTCAGTTTCCAGTTGAATGTAATCCAAAAATTCGCGTTTCACCTGCGGGTCTTTGAACTTGCCGCCGAATTCCGAAGTCACGGTACTGCTCGCGGTGTCTTTGATGCCTCGCGAATTGACGCAAAGGTGTTTTGCATCAATCACGCAAGCCACGTCCTCGGTGCCGAGCGCCAATTGAAGTTCCTGGACAATCTGCATTGTCAGGCGTTCCTGGACTTGTGGCCTTTTCGCATAATATTCAACGATGCGGTTCATCTTTGAAAGCCCGATCACCTTGCCGCTTGAAATGTAAGCCACGTGGGCGCGCCCGATAATCGGCAGCAGATGATGTTCGCAAGTAGAGTAAAGGGTAATGTTCTTCTCGACGAGCATTTCACCATACTTGTAATTGTTGTCAAAGGTTGACGATTTGGGCTTGCGATGCGGGTTGAGCCCGCCGAAAATTTCCTTGACGAACATTTTGGCCACGCGGTTTGGCGTGCCTTTGATGCTGTCATCGGTGAGATCCATGCCGAGTGTGTGCAAAATATTCTCGACGTCTTTTTTTATGCGTTCAATTTTTTCGTCGTCGGTCAATTCGAACGCATCTTCGCGAACCGGATTTACGGCATTTGTATAAGGATGATCTTCGGCCGAATTATCGTCAAAATCGTTGTTATGATTCATTAAGAAGCAATTTTTTTTAACTGAGACAAAGATAAATAATAAATAGGTTATAAATCTGTGTCAATCCAAATTAAAACTTTTCGAAAATAATCATCAATGTTGTCTTAATTTTATGTAAATTTCGCCCTGCTATAATTACCAAAAAAATGAAAAAGAGTTACCTACTGTTAGTTCTACTGACTTTATTGTGCATTGAATCCTACGGGCAATCATCAAGTTGCGCGGAAGCCGACCCATTTTGTGCGGGCGGTTCAGGATTGACGTTCCCAAACACGACTGGTGCCGGTTCGGCCGAAGGCGGAATCAACTACGCGTGTTTGTTCACCCAGCCGAATCCGGCTTGGTTTTACCTTCAGATCAGTACCGCTGGAAACCTTAATTTCTTCATTTCGCAGCAAACCTCGGGAGGTGCGGGCATTGACGTTGACTTCATAGCATGGGGACCTTTTGCCACTCCTTTATGCGGGCCGGCCAACCTAAATTCGTCGACCCAGATTGCCTGTAGTTATTCTGCTGCGGCAACTGAAAGTTTTAGCATTTCCAACGCACAGGTTGGGCAGGTTTACATGCTGCTTCTCACAAACTTTAGTAACCAGGCCGGCCAAATCAGTTTGACCCAAACTAACGCCGGACAGGTAGGAGCGGGTTCAACGGATTGCAGCATCGTGTGTCCGAGTTCAATTTCGGGTGCAGCGCCGCCATGTCCGACGGCAAACCTTACCGCAGTTTTTGAAAATGCGACAGTTCCGACTTATCAATGGTATGGCCCATCAGGATTGATTCCTGGTGCTACCGGCGCGTCGATTTCGGTCACAGTTCCGGGTGATTATACTGTTGTGGGCAACAGTCCGGGCTGTAATGCCAATGCGACAGCGACTGTTACTGTTCCGGCGCCTACACCGGCTCCGGTCACACAAGCGCCAGCTACGCTTGCCGAATGTGGGCCAAACGCAGTTTTTGACCTTACCCAGAACAATGAGGTTTTTATGGGGCTTAACCCCAGTGATTTTACCGTTAATGGCTATTATACCAATGCGACCGATGCCCAGAATGGTGCTTCGCCAATCATCGGCGCCAATGCCTATTCGGGGACCGATGGCCAAACCATTTTTCTCGCGATTGAAGACAACAATGGCGGTTGTGTGACCGTATTGTCTTTTACGCTTGATGTCGGAGATTGCGGGCCGATTCCGCCGAATGACCAAGTAGTCTGCGATGATCCTTCGAACGACGGCGTTGCGACTTTTGACCTTGATTCATTGATTTCTGGAATTTTAGGCTCACACAGTCCTACCGATTATACGGTGACCTTCCATACTTCGCAGGCCAATGCCGACAATGCGGTTATTGACGTAACGCCGTCGAATGCTTATGTAGGCGGTCCGAACCAGACCATTTTCATCAGAATGGAAGAAAATGCCACTGGTTTATATGGAACTGCGACATTCGATTTGATTGTTCTCCCTACGCCGACGACGCCAAATCCGGCCGACGTCGTCGCCTGCGACAGCTATGTACTTCCGGCGCTGCCTTCTGGCCAGACTTATCACGCGGGAACTGTGGCCGGTCCTGTCATTCCTGCTGGCACGTCGATTACGACCACGCAAACAATAGTAATTTTAGCCGAAACTGCGACCAACCCTATTTG
>JAEWLD010000124.1 GCA_023393485.1 Bacteroidota bacterium | reverse complement strand
CCTTTGAGGTGATGATCGACAAGCGTTCACCGACGAGTGCGTTCATCAATGTTGATTTTCCAACATTTGGATTCCCGATAATGTTTACAAATCCGGCTTTGTGCATGGTAAAATATTTCTGCAAAGGTAGATATTTATGTCTGGCGTCTTTTGTTTGATTTCGCCCAAATGAAAGTTTTATAAAATTTTCTTTTATAGATGTAAGTAATACGCTACATGCTAAATGTAGTTTTACATCACGATATACGGACACTAACCAAACACAAATAAAAATGGAACCAGACGAAATAGTTAAAGACCTGCACAAAACGCCATACAAATTCACATTGGCCAAACGCCTGCGCGACGAAGCTAAAAAACTCAGCGAAGGCGAACTCGAATACCTGCGCCGCGGACTCTATCGGTTGCTCAGGAAGAATGAAAATTCAAATCTTGCCAAGCCGGTAGAAACGATTTTAAGTTGATTGAGTAAGTTAATGACGGAAGGCCGCTTATTGACAGCGGTCTTTTTTTTGGCCATAAAAAAAGCCACTCATTTCTAAGTGGCTGTTGTAGCGGGAACAGGACTCGAACCTGTGACCTTCGGGTTATGAGCCCGACGAGCTGCCTACTGCTCTATCCCGCGATGTTCGGTGCAAATATACAACGATAATCGGGACTGGCAAGCGGTTTTCGGAAAAAATTTCATCGACGAACTGCATAAAGTTTTCTTAAAACTGTATATCAACAGATTTACGTGCCAATTATCTAAAAAAAAATGCGTTCTCAAACCATAGGCGTAAATTGCCTTTCCAATTTTGAATTATGCCCAGGAAAAGAATTATTTGCATGCTGATTGACGATGATTTCGATGATCAGGAATTGTTTGGCCATGCACTCAAACATCTCGACGTTTCGGCAGATTTCGTGACCGCAAACGACGGCGTTCACGCAATCGAGAAATTGAAATCCGACCCGAATTTAAACCCATATTTCATTTTCGTCGATGTAAACATGCCGAAAATGAGCGGCGTTGAATGTCTTGTCGAAATCAAAAAAATCTCGCGTGTCAAGAATGTCCCGGTTTATCTCTATTCGCGATATATCGACCCGAAAACCTTAAAATCAGGCCGCCAACACGGAGCCGTAGACGTTGTTGTCAAAGCACACAATATGAAAGAGCTGGAACAAACGCTCGCAAAAATCCTGTCAAAATAAAATCCCTTAACAGTTGTTAAATGTTTTTTGCGTAGTTTTACGTAATAAACTACACGAATGGACACGACCGGAATTTTCAGGATTTTATTGGCAGATGACGATCCCGACGACCGTGAACTTTTTACCGAAGCCGCCGAAGCGCATGGCGCAAAAGTTCAAAGTGTTCCAAACGGAATGCAACTGATGTCCTTGCTTCGCACAGCCGAAATTCTTCCCGACTTTATCTTACTTGATTTGAACATGCCTGTAAAGAATGGCAAAGAATGTTTGCGTGAAATCCGGGCAGACCGTCGTTTCAATGACATTCCGGTAATCATCTACTCTACTTCATCGAGTAAAAAAGACGTCGACGAAACCTTTGAAATGGGCGCCGACCTTTATATTACCAAACCAAACTCGTTTTCTGAGCTGAAATCCACTGTCAAAAACATGCTCGAAATGGATTGGGCCACCGGACGCGAAGCAATCCGCGAACAATTTATCTATACTTCGTAGCGCACAAATCCTGCAACATTATTCAAAAATGTTGTAATTTTTTTTAACGGGAAAAACCTCAAATTTGGGTAAAGTCGCGGAAAGTCCGCACAGATTTGTATTTCCCTTATGGCAAAAAAAATACACCCATACGTAAAAAAAGGCCTAAAGATTTTGGCCTGGATAATCGGCTCTCTAATTGGGTTATTTCTTTTGATTGCCATTTTGCTCCAAATTCCTTTCGTTCAAAATTTCGCCAAGGACAAAGCGGTTGCCTACCTGGAAGAAAAAATCAAAACGCCCGTTAAGATCGAAACCATCGAAATTGGGCTTCCCAAGAAAATCATCCTGACCGGATTCTACTTTGAAAGCCGCGAAAAAGACACTTTGCTTGCCGGCGAAAAGCTCGCGGTCGAAATTAGTTTGTTCAAACTCCTTGACAACGAAGTCGAAATCAATTCGGTAAGCCTGCCCGACGCAACAGCCACCATCGTACGTACGCGAGATTCAGTCTATAATTTCCAGTACATCATTGACGCGTTCGCTTCAAAAGACAAGAAACCGGACAGCGAGCCGATGAAAATTTCGGTCAATAAAATCAACCTCGACAACATCCGATTTACCCTTGACGACGCGATTTCAAAAAACAGAGTCGCCGTCAACCTCAACCATTTCAAAACCCATTTTAAAAAATTTGACCTTGATGCAATGGATTTCGACATTCCCGAAATCACACTCGATGGCCTGCGCCTGACTCTTGATCAAGGCCTGGTTGAAAAGATCGCCGAGACGTCGGTCAAGGTTGCCGACACGGTTTCAAAACGGCCTGATTTCAAACTGAAACTCGGAACGATTACGCTGTCAAATATCGACGTAGGTTATGACAATGTCGGCACGCGGATCAATACCGGTATTTCGCTTGGCAAACTGCAACTCGGTTTTGACGAATTCGATATGAACCGGCAGATCATCAGCCTCAACAAATTTGAACTCAAAGACCTCAAGGGCAATCTCGCGCTGGGTAAGGCCGATAAAAACATCAAAGCGCCTGACATAGACACGACCGCTATAAAAAAAGAAGGCTGGAAACTCAAGCTCGCGAGCGTTGACGTGGCAAACGTAAATTTCAAATTTGATGACCTCAACGCGGCGCCGACCGCCAAAGGCATCGATTTCAAACACCTCGACGTCCGCGGTTTCAACGCAAAGGCACGAAATATCGCGTTTGCCGACAACAACATTTCGGGCAGCGTGCAATCATTTACGGTAAAGGAAAAAAGCGGCGCCGATATAGAGTCTTTCCATTCGGATTTTGTGTTTACAGATACGCAAGCGTCATTCAAAAATCTTTACCTCAAAACCCCGCGGACGCTTTTAAAAGACAACATTTTTGTTTCATATCCGTCGGTCGACGCGTTTAAGGACAATCCGTCGGCCGTTACATTCAACGCCAATATCGACGAAAGCCGCATCGGGTTTCGCGATGTCCTGATTTTTGCGCCGTCACTTTCCGGGACTAATCCGTTCAAGGACAATCCAAACGCGATTTTATACCTCGACACCAAACTCTCCGGACGGCTAAATGACATCCGTTTCCCCGAATTCGAACTCAGCGGAATCGGCAACTCCCGGGTTTCGGCACATGGCCGCATTGTTGGTTTGCCCGACACAAAAAACGCCGGATTTGACATCGTGATCAATGAGTTGCATACGACATCGGCCGATATCAAAAGTTTTGTTCCCGCCGGTACGATTCCGTCCAATATCAGCTTGCCTGCCGTAATCGACCTTAGCGGATCGGCAAAGGGCAACCTGAAGAATTTCAATACCGACCTGACTTTGCGAAGCAGTTACGGCGGCGCGAAAATCCGTGCACTGTTTGATCGTCGGTTAAAAGACCGCGAAAAGTATGACGCAGATATTGCACTCGCCGATTTCAATCTCGGACAATTGATCAAAAATCCCGACCTCGGAAAGATTACTGCCAAGGTCAAAGTCAAGGGCACAGGCTTGAACCCGAAATCTGCCGATGCAGTTGTCGATGCGCTCGTCAAAAAAGCCGAATACAGCAACTACACTTATCAAGACCTGGCCGTAAAAGGCAATATCAAAAATGGCGTGTTTGCGGCCGATGCGTCAATGAATGACCCGAATTTGACGTTTGCATTAAACGCTAATGGCGGTTTCAACGACAAGTATCCGTCGGCGAAACTTAAATTGAATCTCGATATCGCCGACCTTCAAAAATTGAATCTGCATGCCGGCCCGATGAAGCTTCGCGGAAACGTAAACGCAGATGTGCCGACGGCCGACCTCGACTTTTTAAACGGCGAAATCTCGATTGACCATTTACAGGTTTTGACTGACAACGACCCGATTCTGCTTGATTCGATTCACATAATCGCTGTTTCGACCGCAGAAAAAAATTCAATCAAGGTGAAATCGCAAATCGTGAAAGCGAATTTTGACGGGAAATTCCAATTGACGCAACTCTTCGACGCGATTGACAATACGATCGCCAAATATTACGATTCGGCGCCGGGCAGACACCGGCCTAAAACGCGTCCGCAACAGGTCGACTTTGACATTTTTGTTGATAACGATCCGGTAATTTTCAAGTTGTTTCCCGAAATCACCGGTCTTGAACCGATCGACATCAAAGGGAAATACAACTCCGAAGGCGACACGCTGGCCGTCGATGCCCGGATTCCGAGATTGGTTTACGGCTCCAATACGATTGCCGGCGCAAATGCCAAAATCGAAACCAAAGACGGTGCGCTGATGTACTGGGCAGACATCGATGAAATCCACAACAATCAGCTGACCCTGCCGTTTACGAGCATTTCCGGAAGTGCGAAAGACAACATGTTGAGTTATAATCTGCTGATCCGCGACCGTGGCCGCAAGGAACAATATGTGATCAACGGTACAATGAAGTCGGTTGACGGCAACACCGAAATCAGATTGAACCCAGAGGGATTGAAGCTCAACTATGACAAATGGACAATTTCGGAAAACAACGTTCTGCGATTTGGCAACGACGGGATTTTCGCCGACGATTTCGAACTGCGCCACGAAGGCAGCAAAATCAAACTTCAAACCTATTCGAGTCGGCCAAATGCACCGCTACAGGTCGAGTTTACCGACTTTGAGCTCAAGACACTGACCAATATGATCCGCAAGGATGAAGTGCTTGCCGAAGGACTGATCAACGGAAATGTGCTGATCAAGAACCCGATGGGCAAAATGGTTTTCACCTCTGACCTCAACATCAGCGGTTTCAGCTATATGGGCGAGCCGGTCGGCGATATCGTCGTCAAGATCAACAATGAGACCGCCGATACTTATACGGCCAACGTGGTTTTGACGGGCAACGGCAATGATGTCAAGATTGACGGTTATTACCGCGGATCGACGCAATCATTTGATTTGAACCTTGACATGAATCACCTTGAGGTCAAAAGCATCCAGGGCTTTACGATGGGCAACATCAAAGACGGAAAAGGCTATCTTGGCGGCGATTTTAAAATTACCGGTACGGTAGACAAGCCAAACGTAGTCGGCGATTTGCAATTTTACGACGTTGCTTTCCGCGTCACGCAACTCAATTCCTATTTTCAGAATATTACCGAAAAAGTATCGATCAGCAACAAGAAAATCCTGTTCGACCGCTTTACGATTTTCGATGAAAAAAACAACCGTCTTGTGGTCAACGGCTCAATGAATACGCCGGATTTCCGCGATTACAACTTTAACCTGACAGTCAACGCCGACAATTTCCGGGCGGTCAATTCAAAGGCCAAGGACAACGACCTGTATTACGGCGATCTGTTCCTCGACGCCGACCTTGAAGTTGGCGGTTCGCTTAAAAATCCAAAAGTCAGCGGAAACGTCAAGGTCAACCAGGACACGAAATTCACGGTTGTCTTGCCGCAATCCGATCCCGGAATCGCCGAGCGCGAAGGCATCGTGGAGTTCGTCGATGAAGATAATATGCTGCTCAAGCAGACAGCGATCATCAAAAATGAGCTTGACAAATCCGACCTTAAAGGAATGGACGTTTCTGTCAATATCCAAACCGACAAGGAAGCGCTGCTATCATTGATCATCGACAAAGGCAACGGCGATTACCTGAATGTGAAAGGCGAGGCCGATC
>JAEWLD010000123.1 GCA_023393485.1 Bacteroidota bacterium | reverse complement strand
GGCTGCACACACAACGGAATTACCCGAAGCGGCATGCTGGTCATTACCTTTTCGGACTATATGTTGCTCAACGGCAGCACGATGACCATTGAGCGCGAAAATTATGTCGTCAACGGTTATCAGGTTGAAGGAACAGTAACGTATACAAATCAGACCACAGGCGATGTTCCACAATGGACGCGCACCGTGACAAACGGTCAGATCACAACTCCCGACGGCAGCGTTTATACCCATTCGGGAACGCGTACTGTCCGCCAGACGGAAGGCGCATCCACGCCGTTTATCCTGACTGACAACACTTTTGAAGTCATTTCCGGGACGCACACCGTAACACGTCCGAACGGATCTACATTGACCGCCACGGTAGCTGCGCCGCTGGTCAAACACGCTACCTGCGCCAACATTTCGGCAGGCGTAATGCATCTTGAAGGTACTTTCCTGAATGGCGATCTCGATTATGGTGATGACACTTGTGACAATATTGCCATTTACACTCACGTTGACGGCAGCCAGCATACCGTGCAATTGAATTGATTTTTTGTTCGAGAATATCCCCGAAATTGAGGCAGTGATGCCTCTTTTTCTTTTTAACTATATTTGCTTTCCAAAACTTTCATCGTGGGCCAGATCAACAAACTTAAAATTTTTAATGACCCAATTTACGGCTTCATCACGATTCCGAACGAATTGATTTACGATCTGGTCCAGCACCGCTATTTCCAGCGTTTGCGACGCATTTCGCAAATGGGTTTGTCTTCGTTGGTTATCCGGGTGCTCATCATACGCGTTTTCATCACGCTTTGGGCTGCCTGCATTTGATGCAGAAAGCCGTTTCGGTTTTGCGGTCCAAAAATGTCGATATCTCAGACGATGAAGAGCAAGCGCTTTACATTGCCATTTTACTGCACGACATCGGTCATGGGCCATTTTCGCATGCGATGGAAAACAGCATTGTCGAAGGCGTGCATCACGAACTGATTTCGTCGTTGTTCATGAATAGGCTCAACGAAGAATTCGACGGTAAATTATCGCTCGCAATAAAAATCTTCAAAGGACAGTACCACAGGCATTTCATGTTGCAATTGATTTCGAGCCAGCTTGACATGGACCGGATGGATTACCTCAAGCGCGACAGTTTTTTTACCGGTGTGGCCGAAGGCAACATCAATTCTGACCGTTTGATCCAAATGATGGCGGTTGTGGACGATGTTCTGGTGATAGAGGAAAAAGGAATCTATTCAGTCGAGAAATTCCTGATGGCACGCCGGCTGATGTATTGGCAAGCCTATCTTCATAAGACAAGCCTCGTCGCCGAATTGATGCTGATGAAAATCCTCCAGCGCGCCAAAGAATTGACGCACAAAGGCACACAATTGAGCTGCGCGGAACCACTGCTTTTTTTCATCTGCAACAAAGTCCAGCTTGAAACTTTCGGCAGAGATGTGCTTGAAAAGTTCGCCAGGCTTGACGATTTCGATATCATGTCGGCCCTAAAGAACTGGCAATATCACAACGATGAAACCCTTAGCTCTTTGTGCCGGCGGATCATCAACCGCGATTTGCTCAAAATCAAGCTCGACAGCGAAAAGTTCCCAAAAGCCGAAATGCAGGAATTGATCGGCGCGTTCTGCCAATTGCACGATGTTTCAGAGCCCGAAGCCAAATATTTCATTTTTAAGGGTAAAATCAAGAATCAGGCGTACGTAAAAGATGTCGAGCCGATCCACATCCTGAAAAAGGACAAAACCATCGAGGACGTGATTGAAGCCTCAGACCAGTTAAACCTCAAAGCGCTGTCAAAACCGGTCACCAAGTATTACATCTGTTTCCCGAAACAACTTGCCGAAAAATGAAGTGATTTATCTTTTCCGATCAAGATTGGAAATCCGGATTTTCCTTCCGGTTTTTTAATTTTTAGATTTGCATAGCGGCGCTCCGGAATGAGAAAAATCGGGAAAGTGGGAGAAAAAGATGATTTTTCAAGCCGATTGGGAAAAGATTAAATCAGTTCGACCGATTCGATTGCCGTTTTTTTATATTTTTGTCCGATTATAATTTTTTTATGCAGTTTACAGCGGAACAGATAGCAGGCATTTTGGGCGGCGAAGTCGTCGGCAATCCAAATGCGCTGGTATCGCGGCTTTCAAAAATCGAAGAAGGCACGGAAGGTTCGCTGACATTTCTTTCCAATCCGAAGTACAACAACTACATTTACACCACGCGCGCGAGTATTACGATCGTCAACAGCACGTTTGCTCCAGAGCAGGAATTAGCAACCACACTGATCAAGGTTGAAGACGCGTACGGCGCATTCACCAAAATCCTTGAATATTACGATCAGGTAAAGCACAATAAAAACGGCGTCGAACAGCCGTCGTTTGTTGCGGATTCAGCGACTTACGGCGAGAATTTCTATCTCGGCTGTTTCGGCTATCTCGGCAACAATGTCAAGATCGGCAACAACGTCAAGATTTACCCAAACGCTTATATCGGCGATAATTCGGTCATTGGCGACAATGTGCTGATTTTTGCCGGTACGCGGATTTATTCCGAGACCGTGATCGGCAATAACTGTACGATCCATGCGGGGG
>JAEWLD010000118.1 GCA_023393485.1 Bacteroidota bacterium | reverse complement strand
GGATGGCATTGATAATATTTTCGGCTTGGGAACCACGCCGGCTGACACAGACAGTGACGGCGTGCCCGATTTCCTCGATCTCGATAGCGACAATGACGGCATTTTTGATTTGGTCGAATCCCAAAGCGGAGCCGCAGATACAGACAGCAACGGCATCGTTGACGGAAATCCGGCTTCATTTGGGCTGAACGGCCTTGCCAATTCGCTCGAAACATCGCCTGACATCGGCAGTCTCAATTATGCGCCGGCAGACACTGATGCCGATAGCCTTTTCAACTGGATTGATCTTGATTCCGACGGCGATTTGTGCAGCGATGTCCGCGAGGCCGGTTTTACCGATGCCAATAACGACGGCTTGCTCGGTAACGCATCGCCTCCTATCGTAAACCCCAATGGCGTTGTCACTGGCGCGACCGGCGGCTATTCGGTGCCGAATCCGAATTATTCTACCGCAACGCCAATCGAAATCATTACGCAGCCCGACGGTATTTTAACTTGCGAAGCGCAGGACGCTGTTTTCTCGATTGAAACCAATGCCGGCGTCTCATACCAATGGCAAGTTTCAATCAACGATGTCACATTTGCCGACCTTCCGGAAAATGCTGTTTATTCGGGCACTACTACGAGTGAATTGACCATTCACAATACAACGGCTGCCATGGACGGCTGGAAATTCCGCGTCTTGCTGGATCGGGCGGGCAATATATGCGGCGCGCAATCCGCGGAAGTCATACTCAACATCCATCCGTTGCCACCGGCTGTTACGCGTACGCTTGTACAATGTGATACAGGCGCAAACCCTGACGGCATCACGATTTTCAACCTCGATGAGGCCGATTCATCGCTTACAGGAGGCAATCCAGATCTTGCTGTCGCCTATTTCAGTTCGCTTGCAGACGCGCAAAACAACATCGGCGAACTCAATAACGACTTTACGAACACTTCAAACCCTCAAGTGCTTTCAGTCAGGATAACCGATACCACAAGTGGTTGTTTCAGCTACAGCACGTTAAATCTAGTGGTCAACGTATTGGCAAATGTAAATGTCAACTTGCCCGAACAGTGTGAGGTCTTTGGCGAGGAAGACGGTTTTTTGGCTTTCGACCTGACAACCGCGAATATTCCGGTTTCAGGCGGGCAAACCGTGCGGTACTACGAAAATGAAACCGACGCGCTTCTCGAGCAAAACCCTGTTCCCGACCCGACGCAATACACGAATCTTGCGCCGTATGCGATGCAAACGGTGTACGCCAGGATTGAAAGCGGCAACGATTGTTCGCGTTTGTACTTGGTCAACATCAAGGTCAATCCGCTTCCGGATATTGATGACAATCCAGATTTGATCCCGCATGTGGTTTGTGTAAACACGACAACGTTCACAACGACGATCGATGCCGCAATCCTTGACGGCAGCTCGCCAAGCGACTGTTCATATGTTTGGTATTTCAATGGCAATATCATTCCCGGCGCCAATGCGTACACTTTGACCGTATCGGCAGAGGGCAATTACAGTGTTGTGGTTACCGATGCCAACGGCTGCAGCAAAACCAGGAATATTCCGGTAATCGCATCGAGTGAAGCCATCATCGAAAATGTCGCGGTTACCGAGCTCTCTGACTGGAATACCGTAACGGTGACTCTGGCCCCGAACAGTTACGGCGATTATCTTTACGGAATCGATCACGAGAATGCAATGCAGACTTCGAACGTGCTCAACAACGTACCGGCGGGAATCCATACGGTTTACGTCAAAGACCGAAATGGTTGCCCAACGGCGTCGCGAGTCATTTCGATTCTCGGCTTCCCGAAATTTTTCACCCCGAACGGCGATGGTTTCAACGACGTTTGGAATGTCAAGGGAATCAGCCTTCGGTTCCACAGCGGAACGATGACGCACATATTTGACCGATACGGGAAACTGCTCAAGGAAATCAATATCGGCGATGCGGGCTGGGACGGCACTTACAACCGCCAGCCGCTACCGTCAGACGATTACTGGTATGTCATCAGGCTCGATGACGGCCGAATTTTTAAAGGACATTTCGCATTAAAACGATAAAATGAAAAAATTGACTACTCTTTTTGCCTGCATTGCGCTTTTTGCCGCATCGGCGCAGGAAATGGTTCCCGAAACCGGAACAATCAAGCATTTTGCAAACTTCAAATCAAAGTTGGTCGAGCCGCGCAACATAGATGTTTGGCTTCCCGAAGGTTATTCGACAAAAGAAAAATACGCGGTATTGTACATGCACGACGGCCAGTCTTTGTTTGACGCCAATGTTACCTGGAACAAACAGGAATGGCAGATGGATGAAGTCGCGGGCGAACTGATCAGACAGGATGCGACGCGGAAGTTTATCGTCGTCGGGATTTCAAACGTGCCGAAAATCAGGCAGGCCGAATATTTCCCGCAAAAAGTTTTCGAGTCGCTTCCGAAAAAGACCCAGGACTCGATTTATGACATCAGGGTGAATGGAAGCCCGATTTTTAACGGCAAAATAAATTCCGACAATTATCTCAAATTTATCGTGACCGAACTCAAGCCGTTCATTGACCAGAATTTTTCGGTCAGGACCGACCAGCAAAACACATTTATTGGCGGTTCAAGCATGGGCGGGCTGATTTCGTTGTATGCCGTCTGTGAATATCCTGCGGTATTTGGCGGCGCGATGTGCATGTCGACACACTGGCCGATTTTGGTCGGGACAGATATTCTCGAAGCGCTTCCGAAAGCCTATAACAAATACCTCACGGCAAATCTGCCCGAGCCAAAAGCGCACAAATTTTATTTCGATTATGGCGACGAAACGCTCGATGCACAATACAAGCCGTACCAAACCAAGGTCGACAAAATCATGGAAGCCATTGGTTACACGGAAAAAAACTGGGTTACGCGCGAATTCAAAGGCCTCGACCATTCAGAAACGAGTTGGGCTGTACGCGTTGACCAACCGCTCTATTTCCTGCTCGGACTTTAAATCCCTAACGACATCAAATAAAAAAGCCGCTTAAATTGCGGCTTTTTTTTAGTCTTTAGCGTAACGTTTCCTGTCGTTTTCGTTCAGGTAAATTTTCCTGAGACGAAGCGACTTCGGCGTCACTTCTACGTATTCATCTTTCTGGATGTATTCGAGCGCTTCCTCAAGTGAGAACTTGATGGCCGGGGTGATGCGCGTTTTGTCATCGGCGCCGGCAGAACGGAAGTTCGTAAGCTGCTTGGTCTTTGTAATGTTGATGACCATATCGTCGGCACGCGAATTTTCACCGACTACTTGCCCTTCGTAGACATCTTCGTTCGGATCGACGAAAAACTTGCCGCGATCCTGCAACTTGTTGATTGAGTACGGAATCGCTTTGCCGTTTTCCATCGAAATCAAAGAACCGTTGATGCGGCCGGCGATTTCGCCTTTGTACGGTTCGTAACCGATGAATCTATGTGCCATGATGGCTTCGCCCGCGGTTGCAGTCAAAAGCGCATTTCTCAAACCGATAATGCCGCGCGATGGAATGTTGAATTTGATGATCATGCGGTCGCCTTTGGTTTCCATAGAAAGCATTTCGCCTTTGCGGACGGTGACAAACTCTACGGCGCGGCCTGAAAGGTGCTCGGGCAAATCAATGGTCAGTTCTTCAATCGGCTCGCATTTCACACCGTCGATTTCCTTGATGATGACTTGCGGCTGACCGATTTGGAGCTCGTAGCCTTCGCGGCGCATGGTTTCGATCAGGACAGACAAGTGCAAAACGCCACGGCCAAATACCATGAATTTATCTGCCGAATCTGTCTCGGAAACGCGCAATGCGAGGTTCTTTTCGAGTTCTTTCGCCAAACGGTCTTTAATGTGGCGCGAAGTCACAAATTTGCCTTCCTTGCCAAAGAACGGCGAATCATTGATCGTGAAAAGCATGCTCATCGTAGGCTCGTCAATCGCGATTGTCGCGAGCGCTTCCGGATTTTCAAAATCGGCAACGGTATCGCCGATTTCAAAACCTTCGATTCCTACAATTGCGCAGATGTCGCCGGCAATGACCTGTTCGACTTTCTTGCGGCCGAGACCGTCAAAAGTGTGCAATTCCTTGATTCTCGATTTGATGACTTTGCCGTCGCGCTTCACCAGCGAAATCGGCATATTTTCTTTTAAGACGCCTCTTTCCAAACGACCGATTGCGATTCGTCCTGTAAACGACGAAAAGTCAAGCGAAGTGATCAGCATTTGCGGCGTGCCTTCCGATACTTTTGGGGCAGGAACATGTTCCAATACCATGTCTAAAAGCGGCTCGATGTTTTCGGTCTTGTTTCTCCAGTCTTCCGACATCCAGTTTTGCTTGGCCGAGCCATAAACGGTAGGGAAATCCAATTGCCATTCTTCAGCGCCGAGTTCGAACATCAAATCGAAAACTTTTTCGTGGACTTCTTCAGGCGTACAATTTTCCTTATCTACTTTATTGATGACCACGCATGGTTTTTTGCCGAGATCGATCGCTTTTTGCAATACGAAACGCGTCTGGGGCATCGGGCCTTCAAAGGCATCGACGAGCAACAATACGC
>JAEWLD010000074.1 GCA_023393485.1 Bacteroidota bacterium | reverse complement strand
TTTAAGCCTGAAGCCGAATTTGAGACAGACATCAAATCAAAAGGTTTCCTTTTCAAGGTTCCGGTGCTGCCAAACCTGAAAAACAGAACCTATAGCGAAGAAGGCATCCATTACGGCTACGCCAAGGAAAACTTCGGGAAAAATATAAGGGTTTAGGCCCATGCCGTAAACGATCCGAACTTTCCGGTCATCGCTGAAAATGCAATCGGCAAAGGAAAAGTCATTTTTTACAATACGACGCAGATTTTCACAAAAGCCGATCGCGGGCTGCTTTTCAGTGGCATGCTCAAAGGGCTCGAAGCGATTCCGTATCCGATTGCCAATACAGCGACGGTTTTCCTCGACGACTTTCCATCACCGTTATATGACTCAAAAGAAGAGCCGGTCAAAAGCGAATTCGACCTTACCATTACGGATTTCGTCAGGAAAGTCTGGTGGCCAGATATGGAAAATCTCGCAAAAAAATACAAGATCAAGTATTCCGCGATGATTTGTTTTGACTATAAAAACAAAACTTCGCCGCCATTTTTGTTTGATCAATGGAACAGCACCAAACTCAGGGACGGCCGCAAAATAATGCCTGTCAGTGAATGGCTGGTCAATGACGTGAAGAAAAAAGGCCATGAACTTGCATTTCACGGTTACAATCACGTTGAATTCCTTAAGGGCGAATGGCCAAATCCGCAATTCATCCCTACGGGGCTCAAGGCCGCACAGAAAATGTGGCAGGTCAGCAACTTCGGCGACTTTCCGGTAACGTACGTGCCGCCATCGAACCACATCGATCCCAATGGGGTCAATTATCTCCATGAAGGCATGCCGAGCATCAAATACATGTGCAGCCTTTATATCGGTGACCCTGAAGAAGGCGGCGGACGTGAATTCGATTTTGATCCGTATAATAAAAACCTTTTTGACTATCCGCGGATTTCGTCTGGTTTTTATATGAATACCAGCAACAAGTACGCACACGAATCAATGTATCTGTATACCGGGATCTGGACGCATTTTGTCCATCCTGATGACATCTACCAGATTGACAGGCCGGGCAATATCAGCAAAGGTGAAGACGAACTGCGAAACGGCAGGAATCTCGGCTGGCGCAAAACCAAAGGCAAAGATTACGGATTGTTGTCTGAATTGGATGAATATTTCAACGAAATCGCCATCACATATCCGCAAATCCGTTACGTTACCGGTGGCGAAGGCGGTCAGATCGTCAATGACTGGCGTGCTTCGCAATTCAGGCATATCGCCCAGGAAGGCAGTTATACGGTAGAGGAAATCAATCCCGAGGCGTCGCTTTCCGACAGCCAGTATTGGTTTTTGTACGGCAGTTTTGAAAATGCCCCGAAAATTGAGCAGCAGCTTAAGAACGAATCGGTGATTTATTCAAAAACGCCGTATATGGAAGGCTATCTGTTTACCGTTTTTACGAACAAATCAAAACTGACCTTGCGCGATCTCAAATACAAAGGACCGAACCAAAAAGACACCGATGCCAAAATCGTCAAGAAAACACGCGACGATTTCAAGCGTTTTCAAGCCAGTGTCACGCGTTTTTTGAAAGGCGGCAGTTATGAAAATGAAGAAGATCCGGATGTCAAGATCGCACGCGAAATGACAGGCTTGAAGAACAAAATGCTGTCTGAAGGAAAAATCAACCCCGATGCGTGGAATAAGTATGCGAAATACCTGATAGAGCAGGACAGGGCAGAAGAAATATGGAAAATGCTTGGCGAATATTGCGTCAAGTTCCCCACGCGTGACAACATCATGTATTCTAAAGAGCTCGCCAAACTCATTGATTACCCAAACGAACTTACCCGCGAGAAATGGCTAAGCGCACAAATGCTCGTAACACCAAACGACAAGGATTTGCTCAACAGCTATATCGCCGATTTCTACACGCCCGAAAACCAGGAGAAAATCAGGCAGGCGCTCGTGAACCTGCTCAAGGTCGACACAAGTTTTTCAACGTATTTGCAATATATCCAGCATTTACTAGCGTATGATCAGCCTGAAGCGCTCAAGGAATTGCAAGACAAAAAACCAACGCCTGATTTTAAGCCGGTAGCGACAGATGTTGCCTGGCTTTTCGCCAATGAAAACCAATTGCAGAAAGCCTATGAATGGTCACAACTGAGTGATGAGATTGATTTCGCGACGAAAATGGCCTGGTTGATCGAATTGAAGGAATTCAAAAAACTCGATGCCGAATACAAGAAATACATCGTCAAAAACCCGAATGATTTCCAGGCTAAAGCGACGATGGCTTCGGTTTATCATGACAACAACCGTTTTCGCGATTCGTGGATTCTGGCCAACTCGCTACCCGAGATGCCCGAAAAGGAAGAGTTGAGAAAAATGCTCAACGTTGATGTCGAATTCGTCGATGAAGCGTTGCAGCAGGAATTGATCGCCGATCACGTCGCGCTGTTTTATCCCGAAATGCTGGCAAAGTTAACCAAACAATACCGCAAGGAACGCGGTGATTTCCTCGCTTTCAATTCGTCGGCCGATTCCAATCGTGAAGATGCGCAGGTGTTCCGCAATGTATTGTCTTACAACCATTACGACCAACAAGGAAATCTGCACAGTTTTGCCGGAACATACAGCACGATGTACCGCATAAACATCAACGTAAAAGATCCCGACAATATAACCCATGCCGTCGGAGGCTTGCAATACCAATTCAATAGCCCGGAGAAAGACCAGTCATTTAAATATTGGGGACGCGGCAGGATAGAGTACAGCGATTTCAAGAAATTCTACGGGCAATTCGGAGCAGGAGCAAACTACACCAAAAATAAAAACTACAAATCTGTAGAGCTCAATATTTTTCCGGTTGAAACCGGCCCGGCGCATAGTAAAAAGATTTATCAGGCGCGCTTGAATATTTATCAGGATTATTATCTTTTCAATTTCATCAACGCGAGCCTTTCGCTTGAAGGCAGCCATTACACCGATAGCCGAGGCAACCGATTTTACCACGTCGAGAAGTCCTATGAAGGATCGGCCACCGCAAGAATTGCATATGATAAAGGCGATGAGCGAAAATCCAAATTCATCCCGTTTATCGAAGCCACCCGCACACAGGCTTCAATCGGCAAATCCACGCTTCATCTGTCAATTGGTTACCCGTATTGGATGATTGACGACCGATTGTTTGGCGGCGCAGGTCTCGGATGGAAATACGGCCTGGCCGAAGGCAACCTCCAGGCAAAACTTGAAGCAACTTATTTCTTTGACGATTATACCAAAGAGTTTGAGCGCGTCACCGGCGAACTTGCCTGGCAGATTTTTGATTACACCCAATTGACCGCCGGCATTGAAGCTTACATTCAGGAAAAGTATTACTCAAACGCGGTGCGTCTCGGAGTCAAATACAATCTCAAGAAGCGCAAAAAAAAATAAGCCTGGGGCAAAAAATAAGAAAGGGCAGCTATCACGCTGCCCTTTCTGCAATAATAAACTGAACTATCCTGAATCATCAGTGCGCGACGATGATTTGTTTGGTCACTTTGCTGGAACCGTTTTCCAGCGATATGAAATAAATGCCATTGCTCAGGCTTTCGGTGTTGAGAACCATTTTGCTGACTGACTCCACGTGAGATGGCACGCCGACCCTTTGGCCAAGCGTATTATAAACCGAAACGTTGAAATCTTCAATGTTGTCGAGTTCCATTGTCAGCTCATTTTTGGTCGGTACAGGATAAATCACCAGCTGATTCCTCAAATCATTCTCACCAACGCCGAGCGCCGAGGTAATGGTCACCGTATGCTTGAGGTCATTATAACCGGTTGAAGTTTCCCAAGTGGTGTTGTTCGCCATCCTGATTGAATATTCAGGTCTTGTGGCCAGGCCCGGGTCGGTGTCAGGCAGTTTTAGGAATAATTTATAGCTTCCGGCAATCATGTCAGAAGGCAATACGATATTTTCGGTAATCGTGGTCGTTGCATTCGGGCTCCAGAATCGCGGGTCGGAATTGATCGCAACAGAATATTCAGCGCTGCTTGACACGTTTCGGAAAACCAAATACGCTGTCCTGGCATTGAAAGGCGAGGCAAAACCGACATTCGCAATCTTGATTGTAATCGGCATTACGCCATTGAGGCTGGCCGTATTCGGGTATGTGCCGTTGACCATTTCAAAACGATAACCCAACTTCTTCTCGATGTCGGTAAAACAACCGCCGCTTTGCCAGCCGCCAAGTACGTTCGGATGATAATCAACGTTGGCATAACTCCAGTGGAATTTTGCCAATTCCTGCATAGCTGTCGGGCACAATGAACGCGGCGCATTCACGGCGCACGTCTCGCCGCCCATCGGTGTGTATTTGGTTTCCTGGTCAAGATAGGCGTAATCTGCAGAGAGTTCGTCGTCGTCATATGTGCCTTCATCGGTTTCGCTCGCAAGAAAACAATCGTTATGATGGCCGACACGCGCAATCGTCGCCGATGTAAAAGCTTGTGTCAAAGATAACGGCGTAGTGGTGTTGAACATCTGGCGTTTGAGCTCAGGCGTACGGACCTGTACCATTTTCCCTGCCGGAAGCGCGTTGATCAACGCATTCAAAACGTCGCGGCGGTTTGTGTAATCGGCGGCAGTCGGCGGCATTCCGAAGTGGTCGGTATAATACCATTCGCCCCATGTACCGATAAATCCGGCCTGGACAACGGCAATGACATCGCCATTGGCAAGCAACACCGGTTTTAGCTGCGCGATGTGCGACAATATCTGGGCTTTTGAAGCATCCTGGACACCGGTATCCGGATCATCCGAATAGGCGAAGCGGATAATGCACTTGATTCCGGCTGCGCGCATCCTCGTGAAATCGGTTTGCATTGCGGTCAGAAAAGCGCTTGAAATATCCGAGGTCTTGAATGTGTCGAGATAGAATATCCGAAGAATCAACGTCTGCTTGTTGTTGACCCGATAATTGGTCAGCGAGGTTTGATTCAGGTCGTCGTAGTCGCTGGCCTCGGTACCTTCGTGTTGGTAAAATCCCCGTTCAGGATTTGCGATATTTTCTGTCGACGCGGTATAGGTTACGGTCGTGTTCTGGGCAGAAGCTGCATAAGAAAACAGCGTAATTGCCATGATAGCGAAGATCTTGTTCATTCGTAGGTTAAGCATTTTCTACAGGCGAACCTGCACTTGTTAATATTCTAGGTTATTTGGCTGGTTCTGAAGATGTCTCTGGGAAAACATCGACGAACTGCGCAAATCTATCGATGAAAGTAATACTTTGCAACAAATCAAACGTTAAAATTCACCGTTTTGTCGACGAACTGCAACTAAACGCAATATTTATAAACTTATTCCTACAGTATAATCTAAATTTGTAAGGCAAATTTCACATTATTGGTTTTTTTCTTTTCAACTACCCGGTTTTCGGTTGTTAATAACTCGCAAAAAATAAAAGCAACCGGCTGGAAATTAGGTCCCAAACCGGTTGCACCATAAATAAAACAAACTTTCCTTTACTAAAAATTAATGATTGACGACGAATCTTTTGGTCTGGTTGTATTCGCCGTTTGTGACCGAAACGAAATAGACGCCGTCGGTAAGCGCCGAAGTGTCGACCGTGAGTCCACCGGACTGATTTTCAAAGGTTCCGGCATTGACGCGCTGGCCAAGCGAATTCAGTACAACGACTTTCATTTGTTTCAAATTCCCGCTTTCAATCACCAGTTCGTTATTTGCCGGGACCGGATAGAGCAGGAGTTCGCTTGACTTTTTTGGCTGCTCGGCACCGATGCGCCCGGTACTTGTGCCGACTGTTATCGTATGTTGCAAATCGTTGGTTCCATTGGCCGCATTCCACGTATTGTCGTTGGCCATTCTGATTGAATATTCTGCCCGGGACGACAAGGCCGGATTCATATCTGGAAGTTTGAGATACAATTTATAGCTGCCCGCCGGAATATTGGACGGCAACAATATATTTTCATTGACCGTCGTGACGGATTGCGGATTCCAAAATCTCGGATCTGTCGCCATTTGGACCTGATACTCGGTGCCGGTCAGCGCATTTTTCAAAATCAGATACACTTTACGCTGGTTGAATGGCGAGGCAAAACCTGTGTTGTTGACTTTAAATTGCACCGGCATTGTTCCGCCAACATTGACATTGGTGGCAAATGTACCGCTGACCATTTCAAACCGATAACCGAGATGATTCTCGACATCGTCAAAGCAGCTGCCGGTTTTGAAGCCATTGATCACACCCGGATAATAATCGAGATTCATAAATGACCAATGGAATTTTTTAAGCTCGGTCAACGCGGTCGCGCATTCGGAACGCGGCGCATTGATCGCACAGCTTTCGCCGCCCATGGGCAAAAATTTGGTTTCTTGTTCAAGATATGCATATTCGTTGACGATGTTTGAAGTATAGGTTCCTGAATCTGAACCGCTTGCCAAAAAGCAATCATTGTGATGGCCAACGCGCGACAAACTTGTAGTGCCAAAGGCCTGCGTTAAAGACAATGCCGTGGATGTTTCATACATCTTGGTCTTGAGTTTCGGCGTCCTGACCTGAACAGTGCGGTTCGGGACGGCAGAAAGTATGGCTTCAAGCACGGTTTTCCGGTTGGCATAATCAGCGGCGGTCGGGCTCATCCCGAAATTATCGGTGTAATACCATTCGCCCCAGGCACCGATAAAGCCGGCCTGGACTGTCGCGATCACATCCGAATTTGCCTGCAGGATCGGCTTGAGCTGATTGATGTGCGACAGAATCCTGCTTTTGGTCGCATCGCGCTGGGCCGCGGACGGATCGTCGGAATATGCAAAGCGCACCACACATTTGAGTCCGGCAGCGCGGATTTTCGTAAAATCACTTTTCATATTATTCAAAAACGTGTTGTTGATTTTTGAATTGATGAAATTGTCGAGATAAAAAACCCGCAGGATCAACGTATAATTATTATTGACGCGATAACCGGTCAGCGTTGTCTGGTTGAGTGCATGATAGTTGCTGCCGAAAGTTTCGGTGTGTCTGTAGAAACCTCTTTCGGGATTTGCGATTTTGGCGGTAGACGGCGTGTAAGTCACCGTTTGCGTGGTTTGGGAAATTGCCGATGAAAACAGAAGCAACCCCGTCAGTAGGGTAAAAAGGTTCTTCATAATAAGTAGGTTAAGTGAATGTTTTTATTTACTTCGGCGGCTTTGGGAAAACCGTCGTCGGCAAATCTATAGGCAAGGCAAAATCCGATATGTTAAAAAGCGATATTAAATCGATGAACGGTATTATTTTAACAAATTCGTAAATATAAGATTACAAGTATGGCAGAAAATTGTGTTACGGGAAACCGTAAATCAACAAGAAATAACGTGTTGATTTGCAGAAATTTGAAGTCGGAGCCAAAGCCTAAAAACAATCGCAAAATCCGCGAATAAACCGCACCGTGCGTTATTGGGTTTTGACGACAAAGAAAACCACGAATTCACAAACCGATCCGTGACTTCGTGGCTGAAAAAATTGTTTAGGCTAAATTATCTCGGCTTGCCGTTGACCAAAATCGTCAATTGATCAGCGCCCGAAACCTGAAAATTATAGTAATCGTTCCCGATTTTATAAATATCGCCGTGTTTCCCGTCTTTCATTTGGTAGTAGATATGTTTGTTGTCGGGATAAATCCGATAGTAGATATCGGTTTTTTCGTAATCGCTCCCGATAAAATCGTGTCCGCCTTTGCCGTTTGACTTCAATTGGATCTGGTGGTACGTGATGTGGCCGTCTTCAAAATGCGTCAGTGCGGTTTCAAACATCGTGATTTCGGGATAAAATTTATTGACTTCCTGCAAAAAGCCATATTGCGCGAATGTCAGTTTTTCATTCTTGACGGATTGTTTCTGCGCCATACCAAAAACCGGCAGCAGCAAAACCATAAAAATTAGTTTTCTCATTTTAAAAAAGGTTAGATTAAGTTTCGTAAAGATAATCAAACTTTGAAATTCCGCGATTATCGCACCGTTTAAAAACGCATCAAATTTACACTATAATTTATATTATGTAAAATAGATTTTGAAGCGATTCAGTTTGCAATCCTAGATTTTAAGCCCTATTTTTACCAGCAGTTATTTTATTCCTATGAGTGCCATTGCAGGACGCATTGCAGATTTTCTGAGTCAACACCCGCCGTTCAATCACCTGGCTTACGAAGACCTGACGACGATCGCCGCAGGAATCCGTGTCGTCAGCCTGGAAAAAAATGCGACGCTGTTTCAGATAAATGACGCGCTTCACGACAGTTTTTATGTAGTGGCTTCGGGCGTCGTCAATTTGACGGTTATATCGGATGCCGAAGAATCGCTGCTCAACAAATGTTATTCGGGCGACGTTTTCGGGCTTCGGCCGTTTTTCGCCAAGAACAATTACATGATGACTGCCAAGGCGCGCGAAGAATCAATCGTGTACGGTGTTCCGATCAATGTTTTCAGGCCATTTTTGACAAAAAATACCGACATTCTCAATTTCTTTCTCGAGAGTTTTGCCACCAATACTAAAAATCCTGAGGAAAGCCGCCGACGACTGATGTCTGACAATATCGGCTATTCGGACAACCAAACCGAAACGCAGTATTTCCAGACACTTTCCTATAATCGCGCGCCGTTGGTGACTTCGCCTGCCGCGCTGATCAAAGATGTTGCGCTGTCGATGACCGAATATATGATGGACAGCGTGATCATCGCCTCCGGCAGATTTCCCATCGGCATCGTTACCGATATGGATCTGCGCACCAAAGTCGCTACCGGAAGGTTTCCGGTCACCGTTACAGTTGACCGGATCATGGCCTCGCCGGTGGTTACCGTGGCCGAAAATGTTTCGCTTGCCGAAGCGCAATTGCTGCTGCTCAATCACAATATCAGTCATCTTGTCGTCACCCAGGACGGTTCTGAAAAAACCGAAGTTCGGGGCGTTATTTCCCAACGCGATCTCATTGCGGCACAGGCCAGTAACCCCGGCGTGTTGATCAAGGAAACGAAGCGCTCCAAAACCGCCGCCGACCTTAAAAATGTCCGCAATAAGCTCACTGAACTCATTCACGGTTCGCTACAGAAAAACATTCCGCTGACACACGTAAATAACATTGCCGGCGAGATTACCCTGGCCATAATCCGGCGCGCCGTCGAGCTTGGCATCCTGGATTTGGGCTCGCCTCCTGCCCGTTTTGCGTGGCTCGCGATCGGCAGCCAAGGCCGCAAAGAGCAACTGGTACTGACCGATCAGGACAGCATCCTGGTGTTTGAAGACGTCGCGCCTGAAAAATACCGCGATGTCAAAAATTATTTCCTCAATCTGGCCAAAAAAGTGACATCTACCCTGGAAACCGTGGGATATTCGCCATGCCCGAACGGCCATATGGCAAGCAACATGCATTGGTGCAAGTCGGTTTCGGACTGGGTCAAACAATACAATGGCTGGATGAATAAGCCCGGCGACGGCAATGATATCGCAAGTATTTTCTTTGATTATGAACTCGTTTTTGGCGAGCCGAAAATTGAGGAAGCGATCACCGACGCGATTTTTACCGATGTGGTCAAACGAACTTCATTCTTTGATTATCTAGGCAACGACGCGCTTCGGAAACCACCGCCACTCACCTTTTTCAAGAAATTTTACGTCGAGGAAGAAGGCGAACACCGCAACCGATTCGATATCAAGACGCGCGCGCTGATGCCGCTTATCGATGGCGCCAGGCTACTCGCCCTCGGCCAGAACATACGCGGGATCAACAACACCTATCAACGTTACAAACAGCTGGCGATGGAAGAACCGCGCCGCGCAGAAGTTTATCTGAATTGTGCCGACGCTTTTTTGACCCTTTCCAAGTTCCGTGCGCTCGAAGGCCTGCGCTATGATTCCACCGGGCAGTACATCAATATTGACGAATTATCTAAAATCGATCGTGAAAAACTGCGGAATGCGCTTGCACCGATCAAAGACCTGGAAGAACTGATCAAAGACAAATTCCGCCTGACCCAATTCTCCTGACATGCTCGACTGGCTTAAAAATATCAATAAGGAATATCCCGAATTCTGGAAGCGCTATCTCGCCAAGTTCGAGACCAAGCCAAACCGTTTTGTGGTTTTGTGCACGCAGACCTCGGGCCACAGTCCTGTCAAGGATGTCATTTTTTCGTTTGGCGGCGTGGCCGTAATTGGCAATGAATTGATCGTCGGCGACAGTTTTGAAGTGGTTATACTCCAATACGTCTATCTGCACGACAACGGCTTATCAAATGAATTTTTGGTTGAAAGCACTTTACCTAAAATGCATGAGCCTCAAGCAATTGAAGAATTCATAAACTATATTGAAAATGCCGTTTTGGTGGGCTACAGAATCCATTACGACGTTGAACTGATCAACACCGCAC
>JAEWLD010000057.1 GCA_023393485.1 Bacteroidota bacterium | reverse complement strand
GAACATAGGCAATCCCATCAGCGGAACGATTCGTCAGGGCTTGGATTGTCTTCATTTGCGCCATCATTCACACGCTGGATCTCGTCGCTGAGGCTTTGAAACGTTTGGAACTCCACATTCAACGGTTTGCGAAAATGTCGCAAGCGAGCAGCAAAATAAAAGCAAATAGAAATTTCTCATTGAATCAGACTTTCGTTATTCGTCTATGACAAAGATAATTCGTTTCGATTATTTGATAAATCAAATATTTTAAAAAATCGTTTACCTCAAAAAACTTTCAATTATTTTTGAAACTTTAAAAATTTGTATTACATTTGACCTATGCAATTCATCGAAGCTAAATCCAAATTCATACAAACCTGGGGCGCACTCGGCTCACAATGGGGCATCAATAAGACGATGGCGCAAATCCATGCGCTGTTGATGGTCGCCAACGAACCTGTTTCAATGGAAGACATCATGGACGAATTGCATATTTCACGCGGAAACGCCAGCATGAACCTGCGCGCATTGATGGATTGGGGTATCGTTTACAAAGAGTTCAAACACGGCGAACGGCGCGAATTTTTTACCGCCGAGAAAGATCTCGACGAACTGGCCGTGAAAATTTCAAAAGAACGCAGCAAACGCGAAATCAAACCGGCGCTGAAAGTTCTCAAGGAAGTTTCGGCAGTGGACGAAGATACAGAAGCCGCAAAACATTTTTCTGACCAGACCAAAAAACTGTATGATTTTGTGCTGCAGGCAGACAATGCACTTGAGAAAATCACTGAATATAAAGACAATTGGCTGGCAAAGCTTGTTGTGAAGTTGATGAAATAATTTTTTTTGGCAAATGTTTCATTTTTTTCTGAAAGTTTAAAATCGAATAAAATGCGTACAGTCAAAACAATCAATTTTGTTGGAACAGCCGTTCCGTTTCTCTTCGTGCTGATGGGAATATTTTCATCCGGATTTTTTTTCCTGGCAATACTGTCTACCATGTTTACCGGACTGTGCCAGATTATTGCCGGCGTATGTTTTTGGATTAAGTTCCCGTCAAGCAATCTTATCAAGATTTATTTGATTGGCGTTACCATATTTTTTGTGCTTTGGTGGATCCAGGGCAGCGAGGCCAAGTACATTTTTGCGATGCCCGTGATACTCTTTTTTTACCTAACGTGGATTATCTACAACCATAAAACCCGTACCGATGAAAACCAATAAACTCATCATTGCCGCAGGAACAGGCTTCTTAGGCAAGGCATTGATCTCACATTTTGAGCGGCAATTCGCCGAAATCGTTGTCCTGACTCGCGGCGGTGCCAAGATGGACGGCAATATCCGCTACGTCAATTGGAATGCAAATACAATGACCGGTTGGGAACACGAACTCGAAAATGCAGACGCGCTGATCAACCTCACCGGAAAATCAGTCGACTGCCGCTATACCGACGCCAACCAGAAACAGATCATGGCATCACGCATCAATAGCACGCGTGTATTGACTATGGCGGTCATGTGTTGCCAAAACCCGCCAAAACATTGGCTGAACGCTTCCACAGCGACAATTTATGAACATGCAATGGACTATGAAAACGACGAGACGAGCACCAGAATAGGGAATAATTTCTCAATGAATGTTGCCAAGGCATGGGAAACCGCCTTTTTTGAGACTGACACGCCAAAAACACAAAAAACAGCATTGCGTACAAGCATAGTGCTTGGCAAAAACGGCGGCGCATTTGTCCCGCTCAAAAACCTTGTCAAGTTCGGGTTCGGCGGAAAACAGGGCGACGGCAAGCAATTCGTGAGCTGGATCCACGAAAAAGATTTCGCTCGCGCCGTTGAATTCGTGCTTGAAAAACAATTGACAGGAATCGTAAATATCGTGGCGCCAAAACCTATCCGCAACAGCGAGTTCATGAGCGCGCTTCGCAAAGCAATGCGGGTTCGCGGCGGTATCGCCATCGGGAAAAAGCTGCTTGAACTCGGTGCAAAAATCATCGGTACAGAAACCGAGCTGGTGCTCAAAAGCCGGAGTGTTGTTCCGAAACGGCTGCTGGAAAGCGGCTTTGCGTTCAAATTCGGTGACATTGACAAAGCATTTGAAAACCTAACCGATTAAATCATGGACTTTAACCTTGTCGGCTACGCCATTTACCTCGGAATTACCGCAATTATCATTTTGCGCGTCGGCCGGATCTGCTATCGGAACGGCAACGTTTTCGTCGGTGAACTCGTGCCCGGCCACGAAGATTTGTGCAAACGCATCAATCAGGTTTTGCTCGCGGGATATTATCTGCTCAACATCGGCTACTGCGCCGTGACGCTGGTTCAATGGGGCACGATCGAAAGCCGTACGCAACTGGTTGAAACAATCGCGATAAAGTCGGCGATGATTATCTGCATCATTTCCGTCCTGCACTATTTCAACATTTTCATCATCACGAATTACATCAGAAAAATCATTAAATAACTAAATAATTTTATCATGGAAATTTCAAGAACATTGACCGGTTATGCGATTTATTTACCACTTGCGATATTGTTGACGCTTTACGTCTCACGCACGCTTTTTAAAAACAGCAAAGTCTATATGCTCGACATTTTTAAGGGCCGCGACGAAATCGCGATGGCGACCAACCGCTTGTTTGAAACAGGATTCTATTTGCTCAACATCGGGTTTGCGCTGATGATACTCGAAATGGATTTGTACAACGATACCGATCGCGAACTGGTTGAGGCGCTGAGTTACAAGCTTGGCGGGTTTTCAATTTATCTCGGGCTGATGCTTTTCATTAACCTGTACTTCTTTTTCCGCGGCAAACGCAAAGCGAAAGAACACCAAATGCAAGTTGACATCCAACAAAAAATGTTTCCGCAGCCATGACCGAAATCTGGTTGACAACGAGGATAAATGCAACGCCCGAAACGGTTTTTCAGCTTTCGCGCAACATCGACCTGCACCAACATTCAATGCAGCACACCGGTGAACGTGCCATCGCCGGTGTGACTTCGGGACTGATCGACCTCGGCCAGACCGTAACCTGGAAAGGCAAACACTTCGGGATTTGGCTTACGCACAAAAGCCGGATTACCGAAATGCAACATCCGGATTACTTTGTCGACGAAATGGAAGAAGGCCATTTCAAGAGTTTTGTGCATTACCATTATTTCAGACG
>JAEWLD010000005.1 GCA_023393485.1 Bacteroidota bacterium | reverse complement strand
GTGTAAGGATTCGGATACAGTTTGGGCATTTCAGGTGTATCCGTATTTTTAAATTCATTATTGGAAATTCTTGTAGTTCCGCCGGCTGTCGTTACGTCGCAGGCTTTGCCGTATGGCGTAAAAGATCCGTTGACTTTGACGGCGACGCGAACGGTATAAGCCGTACCTGGCAGCAATCCCGGAAACATGTTGAGACTGTAGCTTCGCGCACCGCGATCAACCGTATGGCTATATCCAACTTGTGAATTTTCAAGCCTGAAGCGATAGACGGTTGCATTCGGGATTTCGTCCGCATAAATCAGCGTAGTTGCCGACGGGCCAACGAGTTCGCATTGTGAAAGCTGGATTTTCGGAATCGGCAACCCCGGGGTGAAAAGCGTACAGGCTTCGCCGAAAGGCAACCAGACTCCCGAAATATCTTTGATGGCGACTTCGATTTTATATGGATGATTGTATAAAATTCCCGTCAACATAGTCATGCTGAAGAATCTCAAAGGCCGGTCAATTGTCTTTATAGTCAACGGACTTGTGAGATCGGTTACCTTAAAACGATAGGCTTGTGCGTTGGGAACGATGTCAGCCATGATGTTGTCTGACATCGCGCCAAGGGTATTGCCGCAGAAAAACGCCTGGATTTTGGTATACATGATCGGGGCGGTCACGCTGCACGGCGCACCGTAAGGCAAGTATTCGCCGTCGAAATTTTTGATAGCGACTTCCACCAGGTAGGTTGCGCCCATGGTCACGTCAAAATTGTTCAGACGGAATTCGCGCAGGTTCCTGTCAATAATATATACTTCTGTCTGGTTCAGCAGATTGGTCAAACGAAACCGGTAACCTTGCGCAAAAGGGATGCTTTGGGCATAAATCACATCGGAAATCGAGGCTACTGTCAAACCACAATAGCTACTTTGTAACGTTGGCGCCGGCGTTGGACTAAAAATCGTGCAGGCCGGCCCATAAGGATACCATTGATTGCCGTGGCGCACCGCGACTTCAATGCTGTAGGTTCTTGCGAAAGCAAATTGGGCAAGCTGGGTAAGTTTAAACGTCCGGGTGTTTGACGTGATTTCCTGCACAGGAATGCTCGTATCGGACGAAACCGTCGTTACCCTGAAACGGTAGGACGATGCGCCCGCCACGATGTTTGCAACAATCGGCGAATCAAGCGCCGCAAGCGTTTGGCCGCAGCCCTGGACTTGTGTAGTGTAGGGCAACATCGATTTTGATGTCCCGCTGGCAAAAGCCGGAAGTGTAATCAACAGTACGACGACGAGTAGGAGTAATTTTTTGTTCACGGTCTGTTCTTTTTGATTTGGGATCTAAAAGGGTGTCAATAAGACGCTTATTCGAAGCAAAACTACTCAAGCCAATTGGATTAAAAAAATTTTTTATCGATAAAATGCAATTTTTATCGATTAAATACACATTTTATCAATTAAAATAAGTTTTAGCTTACAAAATGTAATTTGTTTCCCAAGTTTTCAACATATTCCGGCGGCCACAACCAAAAAATTATTAGGATTAAATTTAATAGATTTGTGTAAAACCCTCGCTTATGACTCAGGACGATTTGCTTACGATGATCAACAATAAAGATGAACGCGCCTTTACTCATATGTACAATATGTACGCGAGGAGTTTGTTCGCCGTAATCTCAAACTTTGTAGGAGAACGCGATCAGGCCGAAGACGTCCTCCAGGAAACCTTTGTTACAGTCTGGAAAAACATGGATTCATATAACGAGTCAAACGGCCGTTTCTATACCTGGATTCTCAATATTGCGCGTAAAACCGCGATCGACCGGTTGCAGTCTAAAGGAAATAACAATAGGAAGAATCTCTCCTTGGACAATTTCGTACGCCTGCTTGATCGGGACAATGAAAGTTCAAATCTCATCGATGTTATCGGCATACGCGAGTTTGTCAAAAAACTCAAGCCGAAATGTATCCAACTGATCGAGTTGCTCTTTTTCAAAGGGTACAGCCAGCAGGAAGCTTCGGGTGAGCTTGACATCCCGGAGGTGAGCGTCAGGACACAAAACAGGAACTGCATCAATGATTTGCGAAATTATTTACAGCTATAATCAATGGAAACAAGGGAATATATAGATTCAGGCGTTCTTGAACTTTACGTTTACGGTCTGCTGGACGATGACCAGAATGCCGAAGTCGCAAAAATGGCGCGTGACCACAAAGAAGTCCATAATGAAATCGTTTCGATTGAAAAGGCCATCGTAAACCTGTCTACGAGCTTCTCGCCTTACCTCTCCGCCGACAATTTTGAAAAAGTGAAAAAGCGTCTGGAGCTCACTCACCCCGATGTGCCAGCCACCGAAAAACAGCGCCGTACCAATTGGGCGGCATGGACAGGCTGGGTCGTCGCGATTTTGGCATTGGCCGGCGCCGGTTATCTGTATATGCAATTGAATCAAGCCAATGCCGATGTGGTCAACGCCAAGATCGGGAACAAAAAACTACGGGATACAATCAATGTACTCGGCAACCGAACTAAAGCGGCCGAATCTGCTTTTGCGATTGTGCGAGACAACAATAATACAGTCATTGCACTCGCCGGACAAGTGTCGGCGCCCGATGCAGCGGCCAAAATATATTGGAACCGTGAAACGCAGATGGTTTACCTGGATGCATCGGGACTGCCCGAACCGCCGGAAGGCCAGGTTTATCAGGTTTGGTCATTCAAGTTTTCGCCCCAGCCGCCGCCGGCTAGCCTTGGCTTGCTTGAAAATTTTTCGGGAAATGAACAAAAGATGTTCAATATGAGCAATGCGTCCGATGCAGATGGCTTTGGGATCACGCTTGAACCGGCTGGCGGCAGTCAAACACCAACAATGGATCGGTTGTATGTCTTTGGAAAAATGTAGTTTTTGGGGATTCTGAACTTGTTTCAGAATCTAT
>JAEWLD010000284.1 GCA_023393485.1 Bacteroidota bacterium | reverse complement strand
AACTTGATGTTTCGGACTATTTTTCGGACGTTCATCGCAAAATAGCCAACGCCGATGCCGAGCAGAATCGCAAATAAAATATTGTCGAGATAACTCATTTATTGTGTTTGTGGTGTTTCTTCTTTTGGCGCAACATAGGGCTTGTTCTTTTTACCGAATACAGAAACGTTGATGTAACGCGTCGGGTTCAATCGCAAGTCTTGAAGCAGCAATTCAAGCTCTTTTGAGGTTTTTGTCAAGTTGGTGTAAAGCGCTTCGTCTTTAAGCAGTTTGCCCGCCGTGCCTTTGCCCGAATTGAGGTCGGTCATGACTTTGTCAAGGCTCGTAACGGTCGCGTCGAGTTTTTTGATCGTCTTGCCGATATCGGCCTTCGCAATCGAATCTGAAATCTTCGCAAAGTTCGCCGAAGCCTTGTCGGCATTGGCCATCGTGCTGCTGATTTTGGCTTTGTTGTCCGCTAGCATATCATTGGCATTGGCAGCGACGCCTTTGAATTCGGCGAGGGTTTCATTGAGGTTGGCGATGCTGCTTTTGAGATTTGCCTTGGTCTTCTCATCCAGGACCGAGTTCACGTTGACCATCACGGCATCGATGCTCGCTACCATCTTCTCGACTTTTTCCTGCAATGGCGTCAGTTTTTCGGCCACAAGGTCAGTCAACCCGGGAACGACGCCACCTTGCAGAGTATCGCCATTTTCGGCTGGATTTTTATCGTTAAGGTTTGGGATGATCTGGATTTGCTTGCCGCCGATAAGTCCGGGTTCGTAAATGTTGACCACGCTCGATTTTGAAATCGGGAAATCGCTTTTGATTTGCAATTCAACGACGAGCTTTCCGGTGTTTGGCAAAAGTTCGATTCCGTTCACCTTACCCACGACAAGCCCGTTGATCGTAACAGGCGCAGAAACCGCCAATCCCTCAACATTGTCGTAATTTACATAGAACGTTTTATAGTTGGTCAGCAGATCGCGCCCTTTCAAAAAGCTGTAACCCCAAATAAACAAAAGGATCGAAGCAATGACTAGTACGGCGGTCTTGATTTCTCTGGATACTTTCAATGGCTTGTAATTTTTAGCAAATGTAAGACAATCTATCGACTTCTTACCGGTTTAACGCTTGTTTAAGGCTTTAAGCGCTTCATCTACCGTGCTCTTTTTGCCGTCTACAAACGCGACTACGAACGCAGAGCTGTAACCCTTTGACCTGGCTTCGCCCTGAAGGCGTTTTGCCTCATAGTAATCACCGGTCTGGCCATACATGTATTTGTACATATTCCCGGCCATCAAAACTGAAATGGCGCTGAGCCCATTGAAATTTGCCGGCGTGAGTTCCAATTTGTTGCTGCTGACGGCCAATTGCACCTTGAATACCACATTTCCGGCAACCTCAGGTGTCTCGACTTTTGGCTCAGGTTGTTTGGCCGGCGCTGTTTTCACAGGTGTGGTTGTGGTTGGCGCCTTGGCGACGGGCTTTGTAACGACAGTGTCAGGATCGGGTTGCGCAGCAGGAATTTCTTTTGGCACGCGCTCCGACGGCTTGATTCCGCCATCTGTATCTATGCCGGAACCGTAATATTCTTTTTTGTAGCTGATCACCGCGTCGGCGATTGCGCGCGCGATTTGGTGTTGCCCTTCTTCAGAATCAAGGAATGCGCCATCGTCGGGATTCGAGATGAAGCCCATTTCTATCAGGATGCGCGGCATATAGGCTTTGTGCAAAACCATATATGGCGCCTGCTTCACGCCGCGGCTTTTCTTGCCGAGCTTATCAGTGAATTGGTCCTGGACTTTTCCCGCGAGCTCTATACTATTTTCAAGGTAAGTCTCGACGGTAAGGTCAATCAGGATTTTTGATTCAGGTTGGTTCGGGTCGTAGCCCTGGTACTTTTCCTTATAATCCTTCTCAAGGGTAATTACCGAGTTTTCACGACGGGCGGCCTCAAGCGCAGATGCACTTTTGGTCATACCCATGACATAGGTCTCGGTTCCGGATGCCGCCGCATTTTTGTTGGCGTTACAGTGGATCGAGACGAAAATGTTGGCATCGGCGCGGTTGGCGATGTTGGCGCGTTCGACGAGTTCGATAAACACGTCGGTGCTACGCGTGTACAATACATCGACGCCAGGAGTCGATTCAAGTATCTTACCCACTTTAAGGGCGACGCCCAAGGCAATGTTCTTTTCGATGTGGCCGTTGTATACCGCGCCGAAATCCTTGCCGCCGTGGCCTGCGTCGATAGCGACTTTAAAGTTTGACGACTGACTGTATGAGATTATTGAAAAGACGCAAAAAAGAAGGGAAAAACAGGCTTTGATTTTGTTTTGGAAACCCATGGAACTAAAAGTTAATTTAATTTAAACGCTCGGCGAAAAATGCATTATTTGCTTACTTTTGACGAAAAATTATCTGTAAGTTTGGCACTCCGATTTCACCAATTTTTACAAAAGTAGTATTTAAACCTTTGCAGACAAACTTATTTAATATCGTTTTATCAGCAATCTTTCTAACAATTTGTGCTGCAAAAGGCTACGCTCAGGAACCCGTCAAGAAAACCATTTCCGCACCTGCCCGGCCGGTTGACAGCCTCGATATTAACGCGAATGAACTTGTAAAAATTGCCGATCCCGGAAAATCCGACAGCCTCAAGAAAAAACCGGTCCTCACAGATAAGATCAAGTACAAAGCCGAATCCTACGCCAGGATCGACCAGAAAAAAAAACTGATCACGCTCTACGATCAGGCCGAGGTCTATTATCAGGACATCGAGCTTAAGTCGGGCATAATTGTCATAGACTATCAAAAAAAAGAGATTTACGCCGGTCGAATCAAGGATTCCACCGGAAAATACACGCAGCTCCCGATTTTTAAACAAGGGCAAAACGTAGTTGAACCTGATTCGATACGGTTCAATTACGAAACCAAGAAAGGCCTGACGTTCAATTCCCGGACTGACCAGGGCGACTTCAAGGTCAAGGCCGAAGTCACCAAGCGCGAGAACGATTCGGTATATTTCATGAAAAAAGCGCGTTTTACAACGGCGAAAGACATTGAAAACGCCGAATATTATTTTGTAACCGACAAGGTGAAATTCGTTCCGGGCAAGAAAGTCGTTGTGGGCTTTACCAATATGGTCATCGCCGATGTACCGACACCGCTGGTTTTACCGTTTGCGTATTTCCCGATGTCGCAGAAAGCCACTTCGGGCATACTTGTCCCGACTTATGGCGATTCGGCGCAGCGCGGTTATTCGCTGCAAAACGGCGGTTATTATTTCGCGATAAGCGATTATCTGGATCTGGCCGTGCTCGGCGATTATTACACCAACGGCAGCTATGGCATGCGGTTCGAGACCAATTATGCCAAACGATATAAATTCCGCGGCAACCTCAATGTGCGTTTTGAGAATTTGATCAACAGCGAACGCGGTTTCCCAGATTACAGCAAAACCAATATCTACAACATCCAGTGGTCGCACTCAAAAGACGGCAAATCAAATCCGAATTCGCGATTTTCGGCATCGGTCAACATGGGTTCGAGCCGTTATTTCCAGCAATCGATCAATCAGGTCAACGTCGGCTCGACGCTCAACAATACGCTGAGTTCATCGGTTTCGTATTCAAAAACTTTCAATACCGTGCCACAGGTCAACATGTCATTGACCGCGACGCATTCGCAAAACACGCAGACCCAACGCATCAATATGACCTTGCCGACACTTCAGGCGAGCGTTGACCGGGTTTTCCCGTTTGCACCAAAAGACGGCATTAAAAAAGGCGCGCTGAAAAACATCAACTTTCAGTACAATTTACAGGCGCGAAATGAGATTGAAACAACCGATTCATTATTTTTCAAGCCTGAGATGTTTCGCGATTCGCGGGTCGGTTTCCAGCACCAGATTCCGCTGAGCACGAACTTTAAGATATTTAAATATTTCAGTGCATCGACTACGGTCAATTATCAGGAAGTGTGGTATTTGCAGACGATCCGCAAATCATACAACTTCGCCCGGGATTCATTGATTACGACCGATGTCAAGGGTTTCGATGCCTTCCGTACCTATAATTTTTCTTCAAGCCTCGGTACGACGATCTACGGTACGTTCAATTTCGGCGAAGACAAGAAAATCAAGGCCATCCGGCACGTCATGCGACCGTCCGTTTCATATAGCGATGTGCCGAGTTTCGATAAATATTACGACACTTATGATCCGGACGGCAGCGGAACGATGCGCAAGGACTACACGCGTTTTGAAGGCGGAATGTACGGCGCGCCTGCAAAGAATTATTCAAACGTAGTCGGATTTTCCTTGAGCAACACCTTTGAGGCTAAGGTCACAGATCGGGATTCGACCAAGACTGAACCGAGGAAAATCATGCTGCTAAACAATTTGAATTTTTCTACAAGTTATAATATCGCAGCCGATACGCTAAAATGGGCGCCGGTCCGGGTCAGCGGCGGAACGTTGCTGTTTAAGGAAAAAATGAATGTCAACTTTGGCGCGACGCTCGACCCGTATGCGATTGACAATGCCGGCCGAAGGATAAACACATTCAACATCAACAACGGCGGCAGCTTATTCAGGATGACCAGCGCCAATATGACCATAGGCTATTC
>JAEWLD010000268.1 GCA_023393485.1 Bacteroidota bacterium | reverse complement strand
TTTCCGTCGCTCGATTACATCTACCCCGAACCTTACGGACAGGTACTGATTATCGCGCCTTGGAATTATCCTTATTTATTGGCGATGACGCCACTCATATCGGCCGTATCGGCTGGGAACAGCGTGGTTTTGAAACCATCCGAACTGACACCGAACGTCGCATCGATTCTCGAGATAATCATTGCCGAAGTCTTTAATCCCGTCCACGTTGAAGTTTTTCAAGGCGGAGCCGAAGTGGCCGAAATGCTGGTAAATCGACGTTGGGATTACATCTTTTTTACGGGAAGCACCACAGTCGGCAGACGCGTGGCCGAGGCGGCAGCCAAAAACCTCACCCCGATAACTCTTGAACTCGGTGGCAAAAACCCATGCATTGTGGACGCCGGTGCCAACTTGCAGCTCGCCGCACGCCGGATTGTTTGGGGCAAGTTCATGAACGCCGGGCAAACCTGTATCGCACCTGATTATTTGCTGGTCCATTCAGGGATCAAGGCCAGATTCATCGAATTGCTCAAGGCCGAAATCACTGCCATGTTTGGCCAAAACCCAAAACAGTCAAAAGATTTTGCGCGTATCATCAATGCAAAACAGTTTGATCGTCTGGTCAATATGATCGACGCGACTAAAGTAGTTTGCGGCGGCGAAACCGATAAAGCCGGATTATACATCTCGCCTACCGTCATTGACCAGCCCGCCATTGAAAGCACGCTGATGGCCGAAGAAATTTTCGGGCCGATACTTCCAATTCTCGCCTATAACGGATTTGAAGACATCGGCAAAATGATTTCGCGTTACGAAAAACCGCTGTCACTGTATGTGTTTGCCCAAGACAGGAAGTTCATCAAAAAAATCATCCGTGATTACTCTTTTGGCGGCGGCTGTGTCAATGATACGGTCATTCAATTTTCAAACAAGCGGCTTCCTTTTGGCGGCATTGGCCATAGCGGGATCGGGCGTTATCACGGAAAATCCGGCTTCGATACGTTCTCGCATCAAAAAAGCGTCGTCAAAAAGGCAACGTGGCTTGACATTCCGCTGCGCTACGCGCCATACGAAAAGAAATTTTCATTGATCAAAAAAATCCTCAAATGGTTTTCGTAAATTCAATATCAAATCAGAAACTATGAAATGGTTAGGCAGAAGACAAAGTGATAACGTCGAAGACCGTCGCGGATTTTCGGGCGGCAAAGTCGTGGCCGGCGGCGGAATCGTCGGGATTATAGCATTGATCATCGCACTGATTGGCGGCGATGGCGACACCGGTGCGATACTTCAACAAGGATTGCAGCAAATGGACCAACAGCAGCAAACCGAAGTTCCGCTCAGCGAGGAAGACAAAAAAATGGGCGAATTTGTCCGCGTTGTTCTTGCCGATACCGAAGACGTCTGGAGCAAATTGTTCGAGCAGCAAGGGTTGACGTATGAAAATCCGAAACTCGTGCTGTTCCGCGACGCTGTGCAGACCGAATGCGGCGGCGCGTCTTCGCAGTCAGGACCGTTTTATTGTCCGGTCGACAGGAAAGTCTATATGGATTTGGCATTTTTCGATGAACTCCGCACGCGTTTCGGAGCCAAAGGCGGCGATTTTGCGATCGCTTACGTTATTGCACACGAAGTCGGGCATCACGTCCAGAATCTACTCGGCACTTCGGGCCAGGTCCAACAAGCCCGGCAGCAATCAGATGAACGCCAGGGCAACAGGCTTTCCGTGGCACTTGAGCTCCAGGCCGATTATTATGCCGGCGTCTGGGCGCATCATGACCAACAGCTAAACCAAATGCTTGAAGCAGGCGATATTGATGAAGCACTGAGCGCGGCCAATGCAGTCGGCGACGATGCAATCCAGAAGAAAATGCAGGGCACGGTTGTTCCCGATTCCTTTACCCACGGCACATCGGAACAACGAATGCATTGGTTCCGCAAAGGTTTTGATACCGGCGACTTTAAAGGTGGCGACGCGACTTTTCAATAATGGAACCGATTTTTTTTGAAACGCCATCGGAATTTCGGGATTGGCTAGGCAAAAACCACCAAAGCGAAAAACAACTTCTCGTCGGATTTTACAGGCAAGGAAGCGGCAAGCCAAGCATGACTTGGCCCGAATCTGTCGACCAGGCTTTGTGTTACGGCTGGATTGACGGCGTACGCAAGTCAGTTGACCACGAACGTTATACTATTCGGTTCACGCCGCGAAAGCCCACCAGCATTTGGAGCAATATCAATATCAGGAAAGTGGCCGATCTCACTGAAAAAGGCCTGATGCGGCCAGCCGGAATCGCCGCTTTTGAAAAACGCAGCGAATCCAAATCAGGTATCTACAGCTTTGAAAACCAGGCCAAACAGCTCACGGCGGAATTGGCGGATATTTTCAGAGCCAACAAAAAAGCATGGGCATTTTTCAGTGCGCAGCCGCCTGGCTATCGGAAACTTAGCATCGACCGGATCATGAACGCCAAACAAGAAAAAACACGGTTGTCGCGGCTCGAAAAACTTATTTCTGCAAGCGAGAATGAAAGACGACTTTTGTAGATGATTTTAAAAAATGGCGCGGATCAATTTTGAGATTGCGTAGCCCGCAAAAAGCAACAACGGCAGGCTCAATGCGATTCCCGCAACGGTAGCGATGAATTTTTGCTCAGGGTCGAGTTTCAAAAATTTGTTCATGGCGACGCATTTAATTAATCAAATGTAGGCAAAAATCTTTTCATTATCGATAAAATGCAAATAATAACGATAAAATAACATCAGTCGTCCGAAACCATGGCCGAAATTGTCAATATCAGTGCTAATGCCGACAACCATGCCCGAACGAGGTTGAAGAAGTTCCATTTCGGTTCAAACGTTTCACGCGCGGCTGCCAGCTGAAAAGCATCGGCGGCTTTCAAATCGATCGCCTCAAGCATATTGTTGAGTGGTACGTTAAACGCCACGGTAACCCCAAAAACCCCGATGATGTAAATGAACGATGCGGCGAGCAATAGCCAAAAACGCTTTATGACCGGCGCGCTGTAAACCATGAATGTCGCCAATGGCAGAAGAAACACGGCGCCAATAAAACACGAAAAGAAAAACGGATTTTGTATTTCGCGATTGATTGATTGCATTGCCTCCAGATAGGCTAAGTCATTGAGTTTTCCAAGTCCTGGAACAACCGACGCAGCCCAGGCAAAGAATATCCCGGCGGTGAGCCCAATCGAAATTGCCGCAAGCAGTAGGACGATTTTAGAAAAATTGGTTTTCATGATTGAAGTTTGACGTCTGATTTTTACTCAAAAATAACATTAAAAAAGGCAGCCATAGCCGCCTTAATCTTCTTTGATTACAATGG
>JAEWLD010000251.1 GCA_023393485.1 Bacteroidota bacterium | reverse complement strand
CTGCGGTTTTATACGATACGACGCCGAGCCGTTGTTCGATATAGCCGTAAATCGACGTCAAATTCATTCGATAGTAAAGCGGCAAAAGCACCGTGGCGATGATCAAAAACCCGATCGCATTGCCCAGGACAAACTGGAAATACTTGAACTGTATGTCAGGTGACCCGACCTGCCCGGGTACGGATATAAACGTCACGCCCGAAAGCGCCGTCCCGATCATTCCAAAGGCGACCAGATACCATTTTGAATTTTTATTGGCTTTGAAAAATGCATCGTTACTCGAGTCTTTTCTGCTGACGGCATTGGAGATGAAGATTAGTAATCCGAAGTAGATTACTATAATCAGGAGGATTGTTGTTGAGGTCATGATGCAAAAGAAGTAAAAGTTTGCATGGTAGCAAAGTTTTTTGAATTGCATTCGGCTGAGTTGTGTCTGTCGTGCTGCCAAACCGTTTGTCTCGCCTGCCGGCGGGTTTACTTCAGCCCACCGCATTAATATTTGTAGGCGGTGTTCGCTGAATTTCCATACGTCGGTTTGCCTGCTCGCAAGGCAACAAAAGAGTTTAGCGCCCGTTTGCCCGGCCGACTGCCGGTTTTCGATGGCTAAATTTCAAATACTCGCCTGCGGCGGAAGCGGAGGCCATAAAAAGATTGCAGTACTAATGAAACAAAGCGGATCAGCTTTATTGAAATTATCTTGCCAAGCAATGCCGGAAATAGCTCCCAAAAATTTACATTTGCAGAATGGAATTTTCCTCAAAACTCCTTGAGCGCGCGGTCGAGGAAATGTCACGTCTTCCGGGCATCGGCAAGCGTACGGCCTTGCGTTTGGTACTGCATTTACTCAAGCAGCCCAAAGAGCAGACGCTGTTTCTGTCTGAAGCGTTGACCGCCATGCGCGGGGATATCCGGTTTTGCCAAAGCTGCAACAACATTTCGGATACCGATATCTGTGAAATCTGCGCCAATCCCAGGCGCGACCACGGCATTGTCTGCGTGGTTGAGGATGTACGCGACGTGATGGCAATTGAAAACACCGGCCAATTCCGCGGGATTTATCATGTTTTGTCGGGAAAAATTTCGCCTATTGACGGCGTCGGACCAGGACAGCTCAACATTGCCGGTTTGGTCGAGAAAGTCCGCGAGGGCAAAATTGCCGAAATCATTTTTGCGTTGAGCCCGACTATGGAAGGCGATACGACTAATTTCTACATTTACAGGCAAATCAAAGACTACGGCATCACGACATCGGCGATCGCACGCGGCATTTCGGTTGGCGACGAACTTGAATACGCTGACGAAGTGACTTTGGGGCGAAGCATATTGCAGCGCGTGCCGTTTGAAAACTCTTTGAAGTAATTTTTGCTTCGCCATATGATTCCGCAGCTGGGCGACAATTGACAATTTGTCATTTGTTCGCGGTCGACTCGCGCAATTATTAAATCGTCAATTATTAATTGTCAATTGTCAATTGTCAATTAACAAATGTCTTTTTGTTTTTATAAATGAAAAACTATCTTTGTTTGCTAATATTTAACAGATGAACCACATCGCCCGCTATATTCTTTTCCTTTTTGCCATTTTTTTTGCTTCATGCGTTTCAACCCAGGACCTGACCTATCTTCAGAAAAAAGACAATGACGCGGTGGCACAGGCAATGAATCCGGTGGTTTCCAAACCCTACAGGCTGCAGACCAACGATATCATCCATATTTCGATCAAGGCGCTCGACCAAAAACTGGTAGGTATGTTCTCGCCGGTGACTACAGAACAGACGCCGATTCCCAACAACGACATTTTGTATTACAACGGCTATACGGTAGATGACCACGGCAACATCCGCATTCCTGTCCTGGGCGAGCTGAATGTCCTTGGATTTACACTTGAGGAAGTGCGCAAAAATGTCGAACAAAAACTCCTCGACGAGTATTTCAATGAAGAGGCGACGATCTACGTCAGCGTCAAGCTTGCCGGTTTCAGGTATACGATCAACGGCGAAGTAACGAGTCCGGGCACAAAAACCCTGATGCAGGAAAAAGTCAACATCATGGAAGCGATTGCAAAATCGGGCGATATCACGATTACCGGCGATAGGAAAAGCGTGGCCGTGATCAGGCAGTTTCCGCACGGCGCCGAAATCCATACAATTGACCTTACTGATGTAAACGCGATGCAGTCGCCGTATTATTACCTGCAACCCAATGATTACATCTACGTCAAGCCGTTGCCGCAAAAATCCTGGGGAACAGGTACAACCGGAATCCAGTCATTGAGTACGGTTGTCTCAATCTTGTCACTGGCCACGACGATTGCATTACTTTTAACACGATAACTGCTCATGCTCGATCCGAAAGATTTTTCTTTTTTTGAAAATACTGCCACAAGCTTTGATTTTAAGGGTTTCCTTATCAAAATCACGAGCTATTGGAAATGGTTTGTTGCGAGTCTGATCATCGCTTTTACGATCGCGCATCAGGTGAATGTGCGCAAGGAGAAGATTTTTGCGATGGAAACCACGATTGCGGTCAAAGAAGAAAGCAACCCGTTTTTCACATCGAATACAAGCCTTGTTTTTAACTGGGGCGGGACGTCGGATGAAGTCCAGGGCATTTCCTCGATGCTGCGTTCGCGGTCACACAATGAGCTTGTGGTTGACAGGCTCAGCTTTTACATCGAATATCTTGTCAAAGGCAAATATTACATGGCCGACGTGTATGGGTCAACGCCGTTCAAAGTCGTGATCGACAAAAAATACGGGCAGCTTGTAGACAAATTGATCTCTATCAAGTTCGTCACCCCGACCGAATATGAACTGCGCATCCCGTTTGAAGCCGACCAGGCGCCGATAGTCTTCTACAACGGCAATCGTCCCGACAATGTCAAAGTCAGCCCCGGCGAATTCGTCAAACGATATAAAATCGGTCAGCAAGTGGCTTTGCCGTTTTTGAACATGCGACTTGATCCTGTGCCCGAAGCCGAAAATTACCTCAATACCGAATACTTTATCCGTTTTCAGAGGTTTGACCAGACCGTGCAGCGGTATCAGGGCATCAAAACCGATATCGACGAGCGTGCCGGATCAATCATAAAACTCTCGCTTGTGGGCACAAACAAAGCGCGAATGGTCGATTATCTCAACGAAACGGTCAATACGCTGATCAAATCACAGCTTGACCGCAAGAACCAGTTTGCGACCAATACGATCAATTTCATAGACAGTACGCTCGCGGCAATCGGCGGCGATCTCAAGGAATCTGAAAAGGCACTTCGCGATTTTTCGGCCGGAAAAAATATGTCCGACTATGAAAGCCAAGGAACCGAATTCACGACCGAACTCAAGCAATACGATGTTGACCGCGATATGATTTTGCGCAAAATCGCCTATCTCAACTCGCTCAAAAAATACCTGCGCAACAGCACCGATTTTTCAAAATTGCCTGCGCCTGCCTCAGCGGGAATTGACGATCCGAACATCAAGACCAACGTGTCAAAGCTTGTCGACTTGTCAATCCGTCGGTCTGAAATGGCTTATTCGGTCAAAAGCGAAAGGATGTTCAGGGATTTCGACATGCAGATTGAAGCGCTCAAGAACGTTTTGCTCCAAAACATAGAATCAGTCCGCGAAATTTACAATTACGACCTCAATATGGTCAACGCGAGAATCGGCAAGGTTGAAGGCGACATTTCGCGATTGCCGCAGGAAAAGCAGGAATTGTCTAAGATTATGCGCAAATACAACCTCAATGAGGCCTTGATCACGTCGTTTTTATCAAAGCTTCACGAGGCGCAAATCGTCAAGGCGTCAAACCTTTCAGACATTCATTTCATCGATACCGCCAAAGATACCGGCGGCGGACTGATCGGGCCAAACACAAGCGTCAATTACATCATGGCTTTTTTCATGGGCTTGTTGATTCCGCTTTTGTTGGTGTTCGCGCTTTTCTTCGTTGAAAATGCGGTCCTCAATGTTGACGATATCACCAAAATGACCAAAATTCCGATTATCGGCGTTGTCGGGATCAAACATTCATCATCGAACCTTTCGGTGTTCGAACGGCCAAAATCAGCCCTTGCCGAATCATTCCGCGCGATTCGCTCATCGTTGCAATTCCTTTACAAAAAACAGGAAATGCCGGGCGCCAAAACCCTGATGGTAACCTCGTCGATTTCTGGCGAAGGCAAGACATTCTGCTCAATCAACATCGCGACGGTATTCGCGCTGAGTGAAAAAAGGAGCGTTATCGTCGGGCTTGATTTGCGCAAGCCGAAAATTTTCGATGACTTCAATATCCGTAATGACATTGGTGCGGTCAACTACCTGATCGGGCAGAAGACGCTCGATGAAGTGGTGCAAAAAACGCATGTTCCATATCTCGATGTGATTACATCGGGCCCGAT
>JAEWLD010000245.1 GCA_023393485.1 Bacteroidota bacterium | reverse complement strand
GCTCAAGCTTCGTTTTAATTTTGCCAAATAATTTTAAATCAAGCTTTTATGAAAACAAAAACGAAATTGATCGCTTCACTTAAAATATGGGCAGCGATTTATCCGTCAATCACTTTATTCCTTTATTTTTTGGGCGAACCATTAGCCGTGTTGCCGCTTTACATCCGAACGCTGCTGCTGACTTTGACGCTCGTGCCCTGGCTCGTGTTCGCTGGCGTGCCGTTCGTCGATTTTGTCGTTAAACGACTCGCGAAGAAACCGCAGTGAACGATTTTGCGACCGGCCGGCGCAGATTCATTGGCCGCGCAGCGATGGCGGCTTTGACCTTTGCAGTACCATTGCGATTTTTTAAAATCACAAAAAACGAAAACATGAAAACAGCAAAATTTGACACAATCATCATCGGCGGAAGTTATTCAGGTCTTGCAGCCGCAATGGCTTTGGGCCGCGCCTTAAAGAACGTTCTCGTGATCGATGGCGGAAAGCCGTGCAACGCACAAACGCCACATTCGCACAATTTTTTGACTCAGGACGGTTTGCCGCCGGCCGCGATCGCGAAAAAAGCGCGTGTCCAAGCCGGGAAATATCAATCTGTCCAGTTTGTCGACGGTTTTGCGGTCAGCGGTAAAAAAATCGACGGCGGCTTTCAAATCGAATTGGATGGCGGCAGTATTTTTACAGCGTCCAAACTGATCTTCGCCACGGGAATCACCGATATTATGCCCGACATCGAAGGATTCGCCGAGAGTTGGGGCATTTCCGCCATCCATTGCCCATATTGTCACGGGTACGAAGTCCGACATCGGAAAACCGGCATTCTCGGCAACGGCGATCAGGCGTTTGAATTCGCGAAGCTGATTTCTAACTGGACCGATGATCTGACGGTTTTTACAAACGGTGATTCGGCGATCACGGTTGACCAGGCATCGGTTCTCGCGAGCCGGCAAATAAAAATCGTCGAAAAGCCGATTGTAAGATTGGAGCAAACCCGCGGCCAGATAGAAAATCTCGTGTTTGCAGATGGAAGCAAATTCAACCTCAACGCGCTGTATTCGCCCCGGCCGTTTAAACATCATTGTGCATTTACCGAAATGCTCGGCTGCGAAATGACGCCTGAAGGATTCATCCAAACCGATGCGCTTCAGGAAACTTCGGTGAAAGGCGTTTATGCGTCTGGCGACAATTGTTCCCGTATGCGAACCGTCGCCAATGCGGTAGCGAGTGGAACAACCGCCGGGATTGCCGCAAGCAAATCGTTGATTCTTGAGGGGTTTGAAATCCCATAATCGAATAACCTTTTTTTAAAAAACCGTAAAACATTTGCGATGACCGCTTTCTATCTTTATCGAAACACAAAAATTAAGGTCATGGAAAATGAAAATAAAAAAACAGCTCCCAACGACGAACAAACCCAATGGCGCGATGCTGAACATCAAGGCGATTGGCAATTGGCCGAATCTGAATCTGAAGACACGGCAGAAATGCTGACTTCATATAACAACGAAAACGAAAACCCGAAATTATACGCGGCCGGAGACGATCCGCAAGACGAAGACGATACCGATGAAGATGCCGAAGATGAAGAAGAACCACGCGATTGGGGACATACCGATCCATTAGACAGCCCGTTGCCGGACAGTACAGATCCGAGCGGTCCGGGCAGCGCCGTATAATTGCATGAAGAAGAACGAAATACCCGTAGCAGCTGCGGGTATTTTTTTGTGAAATTGCTACGTCAATCCCGTCGCGGCGGAAGAATTGAAAAGCGCAAAGATCAAAAAGACAAAACTTTCCGTATTTTTGTTTAACGTATTTTATTAAAACATGAACAACGTTAAAAGCGTCTTCAGTATAAAGGATCTTGAGAATCTATCGGGAATCAAGGCGCACACAATCCGGATTTGGGAAAAAAGATACAACGTGCTCCGGCCGATGCGTACCGATACCAACATCAGGTATTACGACACCGCGGCACTGCAAAAATTGCTCAACATCAGTCTGCTCCACAATCACGGCTACAAGATTTCAAAAATATCAAAACTCGACGAAGACCGGATTCCGGCAATGGTCAACGAAATCATTTCGCGAAAAAGCGTCGGACTGCACGCGGTCAATGCTTTCAAAATTGCGATGATGCACTTTGATCAGGCGCTTTTCATCGAGACTTATGACCGGCTGCTTGCCGACAAAACATTTCCCGAAATATTTTACGAGGTTGTCCTGCCGCTGATGGAAGAAATCGGGCTGCTTTGGCAAACCAATACCGTAACGCCCGCCCAGGAGCATTTCATCAGCAATCTGGTCCGCCAGAAAATACTGGTCAATACAGAAAAACTTCAGACCTTGGCGCCGACGCGGCACGAGAAAATTTTTGTACTGTATTTACCCGAAGGCGAAATCCACGAAATCGGGCTGATGTTCCTCAATTACGAAATAATGCGCCATGGCTACAAGGCCATTTATCTCGGCGCCAATGTTCCGCTGAGTTGTTTGAAAGACGTCAAGAAATACTTTGACAATATCACCTACATAACCTATTTTACAATAGCGCCGCATCCTGACGAAATCCTTGCCTACATCGACAAATTGTATGATGGTGTCATCAGCCGCGAAGCCGAAGTTTGGCTGTTGGGCAGAAACACAGCAGCACTGGAGCCGGCCACTTTGCCCGAAAAAATAAAGACATTCCAGTCAATTGACCGGTGTGTCAAAGAATTGTAAAAGCCAATCTTCTGATAAAAGTTTTTATTTTGTTTAGCTTTTATTTAAATTTGTTAGACAAATGAAACAGATTTACATCATCGGTTCGGGTTTTTCCTCACTTTCTGCTGCCTGTTATCTCGCACAGGCCGGAAACAACGTCACTATTTTTGAAAAAAACGCGACGATCGGCGGACGCGCGCGCCAGTTGAAAAAAAACGGGTTTACGTTTGACCTTGGCCCGACCTGGTATTGGATGCCCGATGTGTTTGAACGATTTTTCGCTGATTTCGGAAAAAGACCGTCGGACTATTATACACTTGGAAAACTCTCGCCTGCATATCGTGTTTATTTTGGCGATGATGACTATGTCGATATATCGGACAACCTCGACCGAATAGCCGAAACGTTTGAAACCATTGAGAAAGGCAGCGGTGCGAAACTCAGGAAGTTCATCGGCAAGGCCAAAAAAAATTATGATATCGCGATTTCAGATTTGGTCTATCGCCCGGGCATTTCGCCGCTCGAACTGGTTACGGCCGATACGATTACGAACCTTGGCCAATTCATCGGCAGTGTAAGCGGTGACGTCCGCAGACTTTTCAAAAATAAAAAACTGATACAAATCCTCGAGTTTCCTGTGTTGTTCCTGGGCGCAAAACCCTCAGATACGCCGCCATTCTATAACTTTATGAATTACGCCGATTTTGGCCTCGGTACGTGGTATCCGGAAAATGGCATGCACAGCGTTGTTGATGCCATCGGCAAATTGGCTGTTGAACAGGGCGTGAAAATCGTCACCAATGCAACAGTCGATAACATCGTGGTCAATGGCGGCAAAGCGGCCGGAATCGTTTGTAACGGAAAACCATTGGCGGCAGATCTCGTGCTCAGCGGCGCCGATTACCATCACACCGAGACGCTTCTTCCCAAGAAATATCGTACATATTCAGAAAAATATTGGGAGCGCAGAACCTTCGCGCCTTCCGCCCTGCTGTTTTATGTGGGCTTTGATAAAAAGCTCAATAATGTCGGGCATCATACGCTTTTTTTCGATGCCGATTTCTACGAGCACGCAAAAGCAATTTACGACACGCCCGAATGGCCTGAAAAACCGTTGTTTTACGCGAGCTTTCCATCGAAGACAGACAAAGCTGCCGCGCCAGAAAGTTGCGAATCGGGCATTTTCCTGATTCCGCTCGCGCCCGGGATTCAGGACACTCAGGCATTGCGAAACCAATATTTTGAGAAAATCATACACCGGTTTGAGCGCCTTACCAAACAGCAAGTGAGAAATAACATTATATTTAGCGAATCGTTTGGCAGCAAGGATTTCATCTCGGCCTACAATTCATATAAGGGAAACGCCTATGGCTTGGCCAATACGCTTTGGCAAACTGCTTTTTTGCGGCCAAAACTCAAAAGCGGCAAAGTCGCGAATCTGTTTTTTACCGGCCAGCTCACCGTTCCCGGCCCAGGCGTGCCGCCAGCGTTGATCTCGGGAAAGCTAGCCGCAGCGCTCATTAACAAAACAAAGTCATGAAAGCCAATGTCATCCAATCACCGAAAGCATTATTTGACGTCGTTTCAAACGAATGCTGCCGAAGCGTGACCAAAAATTACAGCACGTCGTTTTCGGCGGCAGTCAAAATGCTCTCCTCATCAATCAGGCAGGACATTTACAATATTTATGGATTTGTACGCCTTGCCGACGAGATTGTCGACAGCTTCCACGACTATGACAAAAACGACTTATTCGGGCTTTTTGAGGAAGATTTGCAGCGCGCACTCAGGCAACGCATCAGCCTTAATCCGGTGCTGAACGCCTTTCAGCATACGGTCCATAAATATGATATTCCGATTGAACTGGTCAGCACTTTTATGAAAAGCATGGCGCTTGACCTGACCAAGTCGGACTACAAAACGCACGAAGAATACGCCGAATACATTTACGGTTCTGCCGATGTGGTTGGGCTGATGTGTCTGAAAGTCTTTGTCCGCGGCGACGAAAAAAAATACGACGAACTCAAGTTCTCGGCAATGCGGCTCGGTTCTGCATTCCAGAAAGTCAACTTCCTCCGCGATCTGAAATCCGACCACGACCAATTGCACCGCAGTTATTTTCCGCAGGCCAATCTCGACAGGCTCGATGAACATGCCAAGAAAGCGATCATCGATGAAATTGAAGACGATTTCAAAAAAGGCTACGAAGGCATTTTGGCCCTGCCGCTTGAAGCAAAATTTGGGGTTTACACCGCTTATATTTATTATCGGAAATTGTTGTCGAAACTAAAGAGCACGCCATCGGCCCAAATCAAAAGCCGCCGCATCCGCGTACCCGATTATGAGAAATTCGGGCTGTTCGCCAAGTGTTATTTTTCGTATAAATTAAATATGTTGTGATGCCCGTTTGGATTCACATACTCGTTTTTTTTCTGACGTTTTGCATAATGGAATTCATGGCGTGGTTCAGCCATAAATATATCATGCACGGTTTTTTGTGGCATTTGCACGCCGACCATCACAAAAAAGACCATGACTCGTGGTTTGAGCGCAACGATGCTTTTTTTATTTTCTATGCAGTCATCAGCATCGGATTTTTCCTGTTGTGGCAATATGAAATCATCGAAACCGGGCTCGCGATCGGGCTTGGGATATTTGCCTATGGATGCGCTTATTTCGTTGTCCATGATATTTTTATCCACCAACGTTTCAAGCTCTTCCGCACCGCCAACAGCCGTTATGCAAAAG
>JAEWLD010000240.1 GCA_023393485.1 Bacteroidota bacterium | reverse complement strand
GTTGACACCAACGGTTTTGTAGGCTCGGTAGATGAAACCGATCTCTTCCAGCATTATGTCACGGATAAAGCGGTCGCCGACAAACCGATCCGCGAAGTGATGGGACATCCGTACCCGATCGTCAAAGCCGGCACATCTATCGAAGACGTATCGCGCTTGATCAATAAGGACAACCGGGCCGTGCTCGTTGATTTGGGCAATGGCAAGCATCATATCATTACCAAGTATGATATTATCGGCTCGATTCGATAAAGCTTTAAGCGGTAAGCTATAAGCTTATTTAGACGCACCGGATTATTTTTTTGGACGCCGCAAACGTAAATGATTCGATTGCCGGAAAAAACGATCGGTAGTTTCGGGATGCAACGGCGCTGGTAAAACAACGGCGTCGTATCCGGTTTTGACTGCGATATTGGATTGTAAGGAATTTGTCAATGCCCATGATCTAATTTTGGAGTTTGCTAGAGTGTAATACTGGCAAATGGTCTTCCTTGACAATGTGATTTATTTGTGACTTTATATTTGAATTGTTTCGCTGAAGCGATACCTGACGCCCATGGGCTTTTACTCGCTATCGCTTCGTAGTTCGGCTTGTGGCCTCGAGTCTCCTTTTTTATTAGCATGACACAATCAGATTTCATCAGCAAAGTCACCAAAGGATTGCAGCGCTCATAAGGCAACTGGTCAAGTCGAAAATTGAAAAAGGCCAGTCAATGGTGAATGTCCGCGACGGCAAAATGATGACCGTCAAAGCATCCGAAATCAAAAATCTATAGGTCCGCTTCTTGAATCGCCTTCGGGCGAATTTTTATTTTTAATACATTGCGGTATGAAAAGCTTGATTTGCTTGTTGCTGCTTTCGGGTTTGGCGTCGGCACAATTTGCGTTCGTGAATTCCAAGCCGGGTTTTGCCGATATCAAGGAATCCGGCTCATCATCGGCTAAAACCGTATCGAGGCTAAACAACGGATCTGTGTTGTACGTCTTTGATGCCGATACCAAAACGGGCTGGATTCCGGTGAGTTTTGAGCGCGGCGGAAATGACATTTCAGGTTATTTGCCAAGCGATGACATCGTTCCTATTTCTAAATTGAGGCCGGTACTTTACAATTACTCCAACGAGCACAAAACAATTCTCAAAAACGCCGACATCAGCATCGTGATTACCGAAGCCAATTTTGACAGGACAAAAGCCAGGCTGACCTTTTCCATGGAAAATAGAAACTATCTCGAGAAAATCAACGATAAACCTTTTTACGGCACCGATGGCGAAGTTCCTGTGCGCCAGTATGGCTTTCTGCATGTGGCGATTGGAAAGGAAAAAATTTTGATTCCGGCCACGGCGCTCGAAGAATTATACGAGCCAACTCTCGAAAACACCGAAGCCTTTTACGACGCCAAAAATGACATCCTTTACATAACGTCGTTAAACAGCGATGGCGCCGGCGGCTATTGCGTTTTGTGGATCATTGAAAAGCGGAAATATAAGACGCGGCATGTGTTTTATGGATTTTAGAGCCGTAATTCCATTTTCGGGTATCATGCGCAATAGACAACAATTTTTGTTTTTGCTTTATCCGAACTTACGGCTTAAAATTTACAGCCTGTCGGGCTAAGCAGCTACAAAGCTTTCCCCAATAAAACGCCCGACACGTTCCAAGAACTAAAACTATTGCCTTCCGGCTCGCCCTGCGGAATCTTTACCTGAATTGTATGGTCGCCTGCGGCAAGGTCGCCGAGTGCGATGTAAACCGGGCTTGTGGCCATTCCCGGGCACCAGTTGGACCGGCTGTAATCTGAGGAAGAAAGCCCATTGTTGAAATTCCCCGACGCCGGATTATACATTCTATACGAGCCACAATCAGTTCGCCATGGAATGAAACTGTGGACTTCAACACCATCGAGCAGGATCGTGTTTTTTTTCTGGACGAACTCGTCGCCGTTTTCCCATCCGCCGTGTCCGGTCGTAATGTAACGCAGCCGCGCATTCCTGATTTCGGATTTTAGCCTGAACGAAACTTCGAGTCCCTTTTCGGTATCGAACATCGTTGGATATTCCTGTCCGGCCATTTCCATCACATTTGTAGTGTTGAATAACGGCAAGACAAAATTGTCGGTCGGGACGCGCTCGTCTTCGGGATGGACCGTGATGTTGACGCTGAGCTTATGCCCGCCGCTGTCATAGTTGGCGATGTTCGCGCCAATCCACACTTCGTTGCCGTCAAGCACTTGCGCAAAATCGGTGATGTCCTGACGGTAATAAACTGAGTCCTGCCAAGTCTTGTTCTTGAGCTGTATCGCGTTGTATTGTTTGATGCCGAACGGCGTAAAAAACCGCATCAGTTCCAATAGCGGCGAATAGTTTGACGTCCTGACAACGCCCTGGTATTTTTTGCCGTTGCCGTTGTCATATACGGGCAATGATCCGGCGGTTTGTTTAAGGCCGTCGAGGAATGAAAGCTTGCTGTCTGTCGGAATGAAAAATATCGAACCTGTGCGGTCATAGGCATCGCCGGCGGATTGTTCGGTCGCGTCGACGAAAATGCGGCTGTCTTTATTGATTTTCGGCATTTTTATCTTCCGTACGACGATCGTGCCTTTGGCAAACCTCAATATGCTGTCATTTGAGCCGAAGTTGTCGGTAAAATTGATCGTCTCGTTTTTAAAAATCGGGATTTGGATAAAGCGGCTTTTCCAGAGTTGGTCGCGATAGGTAAGCATGTCGACCGCGGTTTTCTTTCGCTCGGGAATGACCGATTTCGGGATAGACCTGAGTTTTTCGACTTTGATCGCGGCAACCGTAAAATTGCCGTTGCGCGTCACTTCGAGCACCAGTCCGAGGTTTTGCCCGAGCACCGACGGCGCGCCTTTGAGTTTCGGCGTTTCAGTGTACCAGATTTCAAAGGTGTTCGAGTTGATCACCGTTTTGGCGAGCCTGCATTTGTAGCTCAAGATCATCTTGGTATACGGCGTGGACTCAAATGATTGTTTGCCGATTGACACGCTGTCTACGGTCATCGTACTTTTTGATTTTGACAATTGCGCGAATTGCGTATTGAAAAGTGTTTTGCGGTCTATGACTGACTGTTCAAAAGGAAACGCCGACTTTTTGTCGATGATGGTTTTTGAAGTGACGACGGTTTGCGTCTTATCGGTAAAAACGACGATCGGATCCTGGCTTTCGACCAGCTTGCCATTTGACGTCCGCATATAAGTGATCTTCAACGCCGACGGCATTTTTTGCGATTGACAGAGCAAGCCGCAAAGGCAGCAGACTAGAAGAATAAAATTTTGCATTGGTTGTCGTTGTACTACAAATATAACATTTTGAAAGGAGGTTTCGCAAGCCGTTTTCGTTTCGGGACGATCGTCAGATAAACTCCCGGTTAATTTGCGGGAAAACCGTAAATCGCTGCGGATTGTTTTCGTAATTTTGACCGAAGCTATAATTCAAAGCCGATGTCATTTGTCATTCGCCTCAAATATTTTTTTGAAAAGCACGGTTTCAATGCCGCGTCGCGCCTGGCAGACAAGCTGGGAATGCGCGCAAGCAGCGTCAGGATATTTTTTATCTACATTTCATTCGTGACGGCCGGGCTTTGGTTTGGCGTTTACCTGACACTCGCGTTTTGGCTCCGGCTCAAGGATTTGATCAGGGCGAAACGCAGCTCGGTTTTTGACCTCTAGCGGGTTATTTTTCGATATCAGCCATACAAATTCTTATACGCCAAATGAATGAACTCCTTAAAATCCATTTTTGTATTTACGCGCGGTGAGCGTGCAGGATTGCTTTTGCTTGCCATCTTAATATTGTCGGTTCAGGTCTGTTATCATTTTGCTGATTTTGGCGCCGAACCAGAACCAATTTCAAAAAAGCAATGGCTGGCGCTCGAACGCCAAATCGATTCGGTACGACGGCTCAAACCGGAAAAACCGAAACGTTATCCGTTCAATCCTAATTTCATCACTGATTACAAAGGCTATCAATTGGGCATGTCTGTGGCCGAAATCGACCGGCTGCATGCATTCCGGGAAAAAGGCCAATTCGTGAATTCGGCAAAGGAATTTCAAAGCGTGACCAGGGTTTCCGATTCACTGCTTGCCGCCATTTCGCCCGGTTTTAAATTTCCCGATTGGGTGACTGGAAAGCGGAACAAACAAGGCGGATGGCAGAAGACAGAAGGCAGATGGCAGAAGACCGGAAAGAAATGGGTTGTCAGGGATATTAATCTGGCGACCAAGGATGAATTGATGGCGGTATATGGTATCGGTGACGCGCTATCTGACCGTATTCTTAAACAACGTGGGTTGCTCGGCGGATTCGTATCAATGACCCAAATGGCGGACGTTTGGGGATTGCAGCCTGAAGTCATCGGGAAATTGCAGACGCAGTTTAAAGTTTTCGCCCTGCCGCAAATCAAAAAAATCAGGATCAACGACGCATCGATCAGCGAGTTGGCTAAATTTCCATATTTCAGGTATGCGCTCGCTAAAGAAATTGTCACTTACAGAAGCATGAACGGCCCGATTTCAGGAATTGCCGACCTTGTCAAAATCAGGAATTTTCCAGTTGATAAAGTGGAGATAATTGCCGTATATTTGGAGTTCTGAAAAATAGACAATCCAAATGAACTTCAAACAGACCGAAACGCAGTCAATGATTGCCCAATCAATAAGAGATTTTGCCGAACAACACATCCGCCCGAATATCATGGCGTGGGATGAAGCCCAGACTTTTCCGGTGCCGTTGTTCAAAAAACTCGGTGAAATGGGTTTTATGGGCGTTTTGGTTCCCGAAGAACTCGGCGGCTCAGGTTTGACTTATCACGATTACATTACCGTCATTGAGGAAATTTCAAAAGTCGATCCGTCAATAGGGTTGTCTGTCGCGGCGCATAATTCGCTTTGCACGAACCACATTTTGACTTTCGGCAGCGAGGAGCAAAAGAAGAAATGGATTCCAAAACTGGCCACTGCCGAGCACATTGGCGCCTGGGGTTTGACCGAGCACAACACCGGTTCAGACGCAGGCGGAATGTCTACAACCGCAGTAAAAGACGGTGACCACTGGATCGTCAACGGCGCAAAAAATTTTATCACGCATGCCATTTCGGGCGACATCGCGGTTGTGATTGTGCGTACCGGTGCCAAAGGCGACTCGCGCGGAATGACTGCATTCGTATTTGAGAAAGGAATGCCTGGCTTCTCGTCGGGTAAAAAAGAAAATAAACTTGGCATGCGCGCCAGCGAAACGGCGGAACTCGTTTTTGACAACTGCCGCGTGCCCGACGCCAACCGTCTGGGCGAAGTCGGCGAAGGTTTTATCCAGGCGATGAAAGTCCTCGACGGCGGCCGTATCTCGATTGGTGCGTTGTCTCTGGGAATTGCGAAAGGCGCCTACGAAGCTTCATTGAAGTATTCAAAAGAACGCCATCAGTTTGGCAAACCGATCGGTGAATTCCAGGCCATCGGATTTAAATTGGCAGACATGGCGACCGAAATCGAGTGTTCCGAATTGTTGCTGCACAAGGCGGCCTATTTGAAAGAAAACCATCAGCCGATGACGACTGCCGGCGCAATGGCCAAGATGTACGCCTCTGAAGTTTGTGTCAGGGTTTCGACCGATGCGATCCAAATCCACGGTGGTTACGGTTATACGAAAGATTTCCCGGTTGAGAAGTTTTTCCGCGATTCAAAACTCTGTACAATTGGCGAAGGCACGACCGAAATCCAGAAGCTGGTGATTTCGCGAAACCTCCTGAAAGCGTAACTCATCGATTAAAATAGCATTTAGAGGATAAGTCTTACACTTATCCTTTTTTTATTTTATTTTGGCGCTGCAAAACAACTGGTTATGAAAAAATTATTGTTTTTGTTCGCTTTGTCGGCCAGCCTTTTATCGTGCTCGCCTGACAACGATGGCGGCGGCGGCTCGCAAATGAAATCATACACTGTAGAGTATAAGTCTTTTTACGACGGCCAAACCGCGCCATATGCGCATGGTAAAATCAGATATAATCTGGCAGACGGGAAATATTCGACGCTGTCAACGCTTGATGCAGGAACAGGGCAAGTCCAACAAACACTTCAGACACATTTTTATACCGGCGGGAGACTGACTAAAATCGCTTCGGGATTTACCACGGAAGACTTTATTTACGACGCGGCCGGCAACCTGGTCGCGACGGAGTTTTCGGACGATACCGGTACGCACGTTCATTGGCGCTTCGTCACGCTTTCGCCGACGATTTCTTACGCCGAAAAGTTGACTGAAGCTTATGATGTTC
>JAEWLD010000146.1 GCA_023393485.1 Bacteroidota bacterium | reverse complement strand
AATTTACTACCGTACACGTCAAATATTCATCCGGGTGACACCTTTTCCCTTCCCTTAGTCAAAATACGACTTTTTAACTCCCGGAATTACGGTTTTTCCGTAAAGAATCCAAATAAAAAACCCGAAGTTTCCTCCGGGTTGTCTTTTACATATTCTTGAAAATCGTATGCATCAATCTTTTTTTGTCGTTGATGCTTTCCTCGAGCGAAATCATCGTTTCGGTCCGGTAGACGCCTTCGATGTCATCTATCATGAAAATGACGTCTTTGGCGTGCTTGGTGTCTTTTGCCCTGATCTTGCAGAAAATATTGAATTTTCCCGTGGTCACATGCGCCACGGTCACAAATGGGATTTCGTTTATCCGCTCAAGCACGAATTTGGTCTGTGACGTATTATTCAAAAACACACCGACATACGCGATAAATGAATAACCGAGCTTTTCGTAATCCAGGGTTAACGACGATCCTGTGATAATGCCTGCATCTTCCATTTTTTTGACGCGAACGTGTACCGTTCCGGCAGAAATCAGCAGTTTTTTGGCGATGTCGGTAAATGGAATTCTGGTATTGTCGATCAGCATGTCGAGGATTTGGTGATCGACTTCATCTAAGCGAAACTTGCTCATAGTTTTGTTTGTTTTTGGGTTTGCCGGGAACTAAATCACGTCTGTTGTCCGTTTACGAATTTTGTATTCCCTAAATAAAAATCGGCTTTTTGATCCAATTCAGGTTTGTTCAGCCGGCTGTCGCGATACGTTTGCCCTTGTGCATCAAATACTTGATGTCCGAAAATGTCATCGTCGATGTCGGTTTCGGCAATGTGCGCCTCAAAGACGATTTCCCTGCCTTTTAATACTTCACTGAATTGCGCCCCAAAATTCGTTATTTTTTCAATACCATCACAATTTATTTTGACATTTTTATACACAAAATCGTAAAAATTGATTTTATTTTGAGGAATATTCAAATATTCTTCGATTCCGTTACTGACTACAACGATTTCAGCCAAAGCTGACAAGGCCGACGCAATCGCGATAAAAATGTACTTTCGGGTTTCTTCGCGGTTATAATCGTGCGGATAATGTCCTGCTTCAAAAAGCACGGTCGGCACTTCATGAAATTGAAAAGTATCGCCTACACAATTGATGTTGAACGAATCGTCAAACCGCCCAACCTGCCCGCGAATATATTTTTGCAGCACATTATTCATCACGACAATGATTTCCATTGCCTTTTTGCGCGACGGACTGACCTCGCGCGACTCGTTGAATGAAGGCGACAAAAACGAAACAGTCGCCGGCCTGCCCGATGCCCCGGCGCCGTAAATCGTTCGCTGGTCGTGAAGATTGAAGCAATAATGGGGTTTGGTTTTCTTAAAATATTCGAACAGGGCAATACTTTCAGGCTGCGTGAGATCGCAAAAATCCCGGTTTAGGTCAACGCCGGCTGCGTTTTCGCGCGTATAGATTTCGGCGCCGTCGGGATTGAGCATCGGAACGAAATGGAATGTAAATGCCGCGAGAAGCTTTTCGGCAAGTGAATTTCCGCTTTTCAGTAAATTGAACAAATCGAGCATCGCTTTGGTTGTCGTGCTTTCGTTCCCGTGCATTTGCGACCACGCCAATAAATTGATTTTACCCGTTCCGGCACTGCAGACATGCAACGGCCGGCCTTGGACCGATTGGCCAATCAACCCGACTGTGCCAATTGAATTGAAATCGGTAATCAACCCCTCGAGGTCACGAAGCGAAATATAGCGACCGTGTAAACTGTGCTCTTTGAATTCGTCGGCCAAGGCAAGAAAATCCATATCTGATAAAATTGAATTACAAAAATATACATCTTTTAATTTACATTTGTAAACAGCAAATCGAGTAGGAATTTACAATTTGTGACATTGGATCCGGCCAACAAATATAAAATTTTTGTTCGTCGAGTTTATTTTTTGAAAATCAATATTTTATGGATTATAAATAAAGTAGATATTAAAATAAAATCATCAACTTTTGATGTGACCCAGACAATCTATTAAACCATTTTTCGTTCTCCATAAAATATAAAGATTACAATGTTAAACACAGAGGATTTCGTCAGGCGATTGGAGGTTTTACTGTCCCACTACGGTTTGTCGGCCGCTGCGTTTTCGGATAAAATCGGGGTTCAGCGATCAAGCGTTTCACATTTGTTGTCTGGAAGAAATAAGCCGAGTCTGGATTTTATCCTGAAGATCACCTCGGCATTTCCCGAGATTGATTTGGATTGGCTTGTCACAGGTTCGGGAAGTATGCTTCGGCGCACGGGGACAGAGTCAAACAGTAATTTCAGCTTCGCGGTGGCCGAAAAAATCATCGTCTTCTACCCTGACGGCACTTTCACCGAATACAAACCCCGGAAATAATATGAAGCTAAAGCAAAGGGCGCGGATCAAACCCGCTTTCGGGAATTTTACCCCTGACACCGATAAAATGGCAGCCGAGAATTTTTAAATCGGCATCGATATTTCCGGTCGGATAGAACGCATTCCCGATCTTGACTTCGCGTTTTCCGTAGTCAAAAGCAACCGGAATGATTGGAACGTTCGCTTTGAGTGCGATGTAGTAAAAGCCGGTCTTTAATTGGGTTACGTTTTTTCGCGTTCCTTCCGGGGCAATGGCCATTCTGAATACTTCGCGCTTGTGGAACACTTCGGCAATCGCATCGACCTTATTTCGATTTCCGCTGCGGTCAAGCGGTGCGCCGCCCATCCATTCAAAATACCATTTGTACGGAAAACGGAACAATTCACTTTTGGCGACATAATGCATTTCCAACCCAATGATGCCGCGGGCCAGCAACCCGATATAGAAATCATGCCAGCTCGTATGTGGAATAATCATCAGTACACTCTTTTTGATGCTTTGGTCCATGTGCCCGACAATCCGCCAGCCCATCAGCCTAAAAAAAATGAATTTGTAAATTATTTTCTTCATTGCAACAGGTTTGGCGGTAAAATTAGCATTATTCTTTATTTTTGGAAGCCAATCACTGCAGCATGCTAAAGAAATTCCTCAGTTACTTTGTTCCGGTCAACATCTACAAAAAGCCCTCGGCGATCAGCCGTTCCATTGAAGTCACCTGGGCCAACGGGCAGCTTGTCCTGGATTCAAAAAGCACGAATTATTCGTACGGAAGCCTCCAGAGGATTTTGCGAAAAGGCCTTAAAAGCATCGGATTCTCAGCCATCGAGCGAATGGAAAACATTCTGGTTCTGGGCGTGGCCGGGGGAAGCGTCATAAAAACACTCGTAGGGGAAATCGGCTGTAAAGGCAAAATAACCGGTGTTGAAATCGATCCTGAAATCATTGCGGTTGCGAACAAATGGTTTGGCCTCGACAAAATCGAAAATCTCGAGATCGTCATTGACGACGCATTCGAATTTGTACTCAAAACCAAGGAAAAATACGATCTGATCATCATCGATATCTTTCAGGATGCTACGATGCCGGCATTTCTGTTCGAACGGTTCTTTGCTGACCGCATCGGCTTTTTGCTCAAGCCCGGCGGCTATGTCCTTTTCAACACGATGACGCTCAATGGCGCACAGGACGCAAGAAACCAAGACTATATCGATGGGTTTGACCCTTCAGCGTTTCAAATCAAGATCATTCCGAGGGTTGAAGACCACAACGAAGTCATCATAATCCGAAAAAAACCTTAAAACCAACGCTTTGCTTTGAAGTAAACGGCAAGTCCGAGGCCAACTATAGCCATCCCCGCGAGCGTGAAGTAGTAGCCGTCCGGGTCGCGCAGCTCGGGCATATTGTCGAAATTCATCCCGTATACGCCTACAATGAAAGTAAGCGGCATGAAAATCCCCGAGAAAATCGTCAAAGTCTTCATGATTTGATTCATGCGCTGGTTTTGCGTCGAAAAAAAGATGTTCGACGCGCTTTCAAGCGTATTGTTGTCCGAATCGATCTGTTCGAGCAGTTCAAGGCTTTTCTGGTGCAATCGCGCAAAGAACGTATAATTGTCTTTGCTTATGCCGCTTGATTCACCGTCGTTTTCGATGCTCTTAAGGGTGTAAAGCGCATCGCGCAAAGGAAGTATGGACCGTTTCAAGAAGTTGAGCGTTTCACGGTTTCGTTCAATTTTTTCCTGGGTATCCTTGAACCGGTCAGATTTTGCCGATACCAGCAAAGCCTCAATTTTGCTTTCGTAACTTTCAATAGTAATGAAGAAATTCTCCATCACGGCGTCAAGTAGCAAATACAACAGGTAATCGTTTTTTTTCTTCCGGACTATGCCGCTGCCCGTGCGGATGCGCTGGCGGATATGCGTAAAGAAATCACTCTTTTTTTCCTGGAACGACACCAGCAAATTGTCTTTTAGAAGAAAACTGAGCTGTTCGACTTCCACCTTGTCATCGCCTTCTTTTTCCAAAATTGACTTGATGCTGAAAAACAGCACGCCGTCGAGTTCTTCCATGCGCGCGCGGCGCTGTACATTGAGAATATCACCAACCAGATGCGGTTCAATGCCTACCAGTTCGCCAATTTGCCTGATCAAGTCCGCATCGTGCAAGCCGTGGACATTGAGCCATTTTACATCGTCTTTCTGCGACGGATCAGCCAATTCATGCCCACATTTGCCAAGTGAAACGTCTTTGTATTCCTCATACCCTTCTTCGTTATAGACAAAGAGCTGCAACTTCACCGGATCTGTTTTGTAAGTGCCGGTATATTCGAACAAATTTGGAACGACGCGGCGGACTTCCCTGTATTTGATCCTTCTCATTGGAATTATTTGTCATAAAGATAGGCGTTTTTGATTTTCCCTTTTTACTTTTACGAAAATTTCAAAATGCGCATCTTAATCAAAAACATTCAGGAATTACTGCAAATCCGTGAAGCGGGCGTCAAAAAAGTTTCGGGCATTGAAATGGCGCATTTGCCGTCGATCAAAAGTGCGTGGCTGGTTATCGAAAACGACGTGATCGCCGATTTCGGCCCGATGGAAACCTGTCCTGAAAATATTCCGCAAACCATAGATGCGAGCGGAAAAACGGTATTGCCCACTTGGTGTGACAGCCACACGCACATTGTTTACGCCGGAAATCGCTCGGGAGAATTTGTTGACCGGATCAACGGGATGAGTTATGAGGAAATTGCCAACCGCGGCGGCGGCATTCTCAATTCGGCAAAAAAACTCAATGAGACTTCCGAAGATGAAATTTACGAACAATCAAAAACAAGACTCGAAGAAGTGATGCGGCTCGGTACCGGAGCGGTTGAAATCAAATCGGGTTACGGGCTTACTATCGATGGTGAAATCAAAATGCTTCGCGTGATCAAAAGACTAAAGGAAAATTATCCTGCCGCGATCAGGGCCACATTCCTCGGTGCGCATGCCTTCCCAAACGAATATAAAGACAATCACGCGGGTTACATTGACCTGATCACCGACCAAATGCTGCCGGCGATCGCGAAGGAAAACCTGGCCGACTACATCGATACATTTTGTGAAACCGGCTATTTTTCGGTCCAGGAAACCGAGCGGATCATCGAAGCGGGAAAAAACTACGGCCTCATTGCCAAAATCCACGTCAATCAATTCAACGCGATCGGTGGAATTGAAGCCTGCGTGAAACATGGCGCGTTATCGGTCGATCATCTCGAAGTTGTCAATCCTGAAGACATCGAGGCGTTGAAAAATTCCGATACGATGCCTGTCGCCTTGCCGTCTTGCTCCTATTTCATATCGATTCCTTATACGCCGGCGCGCCAAATGATAAGCGCGGGATTGCCCCTCGCCCTTGCCACCGATTTCAATCCCGGAACCACGCCGTCGGGCAATATGAACTTTGTTGTGGCCACGGCCTGCATCAAAATGAAAATGACACCTGAAGAAGCGGTAAATGCCGCCACGATCAACGGCGCATACGCAATGGGATTATCGGATTCTCACGGCAGCATCACGCGCGGCAAAAAAGCGAGTTTGATCATCACCAAACCCATTCCGTCGTTTTACCAATTGCCTTACGCTTTTGGCAGCAATTTGATTGACTCGGTCATGATCAACGGGAAAATCATCGCATAAAAAAAGTCCCGGTGGATTAGTCCGGGACTCTTTTCCTCAATTAAGAGATCGAAGTTATTTTAGGATGAAACTTGATTTTGAAACGCCTTCGCCTGTTTCATCGAAGATGTTAACGAAATAAGTTCCTTTCGCATAGTCTTTTCCTGGCAAATCTTCTGTGACCTGCACGGTCTTGTTCTCATACGGAACCACTTTGCTGAAGCTGTAAGTCAACGACTGTTCACCGAAGTTGATGGTCTGTTTGTTTCCAAGAACGTTGTTTTTTGCATCGATAACCTGAACGTAATACGTACGGTCGCCTTGTTTTGCGATGGCATTTTCGGCTATCGTAAAGTTTATTTTCAGGACATCGGCGCGGCTGGCTTTATCGGTAGCGATCTGTTTGCCCGAGCTTCTTTGCTTATAAGCGGCCGTTTTCAGGTTCAACACCGAAAGTTTTGAGCCTTTTTCAACCGTTTTGGACAGTTCTTCATTTTGGCCGATCAGCACTTCGTTGTATTTTTTGGACTCGCCCAACACGGTGACAGTACTGTCGCGCTCAACGGTCAATTTTGTGTTCTTCTTGGTCAAATCATCAACCTGTGCCAATAATTCCGAGTTCTTGTTTTGCAAAGCTGCAGCCTGTACGCGATACTTTTGCATTGCTTTGACATCGCCTTTTGATTTTTCAAGTTGTTCCATCAATTTGACGACTTTGTCGCGTTCGGCGATCAATTCGTCAGACATCGATGTGTTTTCGGCAATCGCTTTGTCATAACTCACTTTGAGCGCCTCAAGCTCATTCATGACTTTGCCTTTCTCGTCTACCAAGGTAGTTTGGGTCACTTTGGCATCACTGCTCATTTTGTACATGTAAGCAAGACTTGCCACGAGCAGGAAAGCAAGAATGCCGATAATAACTTTTAGATTAGTGTTGCTGCTTTGTTGATTTTCCATATTGTAACAGTAAGTGATAAGTAAATGTAATAAATATTTTAACATAAACGCAGTTAACCGAATTATATTATTTTTGGAAAAAGTTTCAATGGAAAAACTGCTCCCATTTACCGTAACCGACCTCGCGAAAGTGACAAACCATCGCAGTGGCGAGAGCAAATTCGGTGAGACGATGCTGACCGTTCCAAAAGATGTGGAACCGGCAGACTTCCTCGCTTCCTGCCCTGCGCGTTATGTATTGCTGGGTATTCCCGAAGACATTGGCGTAAGGGCGAATTTTGGGCGTCCGGGCGCAGCTTCGGCATGGAAAAGTGCGATCAAGGCCATAGCGAACATCCAGCAGAACAAATATTGTAAAGGCTACGATATTCTGGTGTTGGGCACGCTCGACGTCGACAAGGAAATGGATGCGGTCAAAGACCTCGATTTCCATAACGTCCACCAGCGCCAACTGCTCAATGAATACGTGGCCAAGATTGACAAAGACGTCTGTCACATCATTTCAATGATTGTCGCGGCCGGAAAAATCCCTATAGTCATTGGCGGCGGCCACAACAACGCTTACGGCAACATTAAAGGTACGGCGCTCGCCAAAGGCCAGCAGATCAACGCAGTCAATTTTGATGCGCATTCCGATTTCAGGATTTTGGAAGGACGTCACAGCGGCAACGGCTTTTCATATGCCTTTGAAGAAGGTTTTCTGGACAAATACTTTATTTTCGGGCTGCATGAAAATTATACGTCGATGAAAGTGCTCAAGACGCTGAAAAAGCGCGAAGACGACCGCATCCGGTACAATACGTATGAAGAGATCAGCATCCGCGGCGAAAAAGATTTTGCCGGTGAAATGCAACAAGCATTTGAATATGTTTCGAATCATCCGTTCGGCATTGAAGTCGACCTCGATGCGATTCCCGGGATTGCGAGCAGCGCGATGACGATCAGCGGTTTTTCGGTTGAGGATCTACGACGTTTTGTTTATTATTTCGGAAAAAGCGAAAACGTCGCCTATGTGCATATTTGCGAAGGCGCGCCCGATCTGGCCGAAGAAAAAAACGCGCACCTGATCGGCAAACTCATCGGTTATCTCGTCACCGATTTCGTTAAAGCCAATACGCCTGAAATCGTAGACACCAATGAGGAAACGACCATTTGAGTCCTTGGTGACGGCCCAGGAAACCCAGTCGGGGAAAATCCCAAATTTAAAAGCTATCTTTGCAGGCTTTCACCGTTGAAGGCCTAATTTATATTTATGTTATTCGAAGATCTCAATTTATCAAAAAGCATCCTGACGGCCGTGTCCGAACAGGGTTATACCAATCCAACGCCAATCCAGCAACAGGCCATCCCAATCGTTCTTGAAGGCCGTGACCTTGTTGGCACTGCACAAACAGGAACCGGCAAGACTGCCGCATTTGCAATCCCGATCATCCATCACCTGCACCGCAATGTCGGCTCGTCGAAACGCCACAAGCAAATCCACGCGCTGATCGTGACGCCAACGCGCGAGCTTGCGATACAAATCGGCGAAAGTTTTGACACTTACGGCAAATACACAAACCTTCGCCAACTGACGATTTTCGGTGGCGTTTCACAAATTCCGCAGGTCGACCAACTTAAGAAAGGCGTCGATATACTGATCGCCACACCCGGAAGATTGCTCGACTTGCACAAGCAAGGCTTTATCGACCTGGATCATTTGCACGTTTTGGTGCTCGATGAATCAGATCAGATGCTCGACATGGGATTCATCAACGACGTCAAGAAAATAGTCAAACTTACGCCGGGCAACAGACAGACTTTGTTGTTTTCTGCAACCATGCCGATGGCGATCCGTGAACTGGCCGAAATGTTCCTCACCGATCCGGCGCACGTCCAGGTCACGCCGGTTTCATCGACAGCCGAAACCGTAAAACAGCGCGTTTATTTTGTAGAAAAAGCAGACAAACGGAAATTGCTGTATCATTTGATCCGCAACGAAAATCTACACGATGTGCTTGTCTTTTCGCGAACCAAGCACGGAGCGGACAACGTTGTAAAAAACCTTCGGAAACAAGGTGTTGCCGCTGAAGCGATTCACGGCGACAAATCCCAGGGCGCGCGTCAACGTGTGCTCGAAGCCTTTAAAAACAAGGAAGTCGGCGTGCTTGTGGCAACTGATATCGCCGCGCGCGGGATTGACATCGACAAATTGCCGTATGTGATCAACTTTGACCTGCCGAATATTCCTGAAACCTATGTCCATCGAATTGGCCGTACAGGACGCGCGGGCGAAGGCGGCATCGCGATCTCATTCTGCGGCAAAGACGAAGAGCCGTACTGGAAAGACATCAAAAAACTGATTCGCGTAGAGGTTAAGGAAATTACGGATCATCCGTATCCGTGGACGGGTAAAACCGAAGCGATGAAAACTGACGAACCAAAGCCGCATACAAGCAAATCCGGTGGCCACGGACACAATAAAAACAAATCCCGCATATCGGAAAGCTCGAAAAAGAATAAGCGCCGCTGGTATTGACGCCGAAGGAAAATCAGTTAATGATGTCGCCTTTGATATTGGCGATTGCCTCCCGCCATTTCGCGATTTCTTCGGGCGTTTGCCTTATCCAGTCTTCGAGTTCGCCAATGATTTTCAGCGGCGCCTGACTTCGGTATGACCGTGTTGGGTTGCCGGGAAATTTCTTGTCGGTGACGTTCGGATCGTTCTCGAACGGCCCGGTCGGCTCAATAATATAAACACGCTCGCGGCCATTGCCTTTTGCCAATGCCGCGGCAAGTCCTGCCCCGTTTGGCAAAGCCGTAAAGTAAATGTGATTCATGATCACTTCGGGCCTGTAATTGGAACTGTAGCCCGCAGCCAGCAAATCGCCGATTTTTAAGTCGGCTTTTGTGCCGTGGTAAAATGGGCCGTCGTCCAAAAGGCGGTTTTCAGTGATGTCCATGAATTTGTCGGAATGCGATATTAATTGCCGGCCTTGTTCTTCCCTATCAGGTTTGCAATGATGCTGAACAATTTAACCGGCTCAAACGGCTTGATGATGATGTCTGATATGCCTGCAGACAATGCTTCTTCTGCAATTTCGGCTTTTTCAAACGCGGTCAATGCCACAATCGGCGTGTCGAGGCCGAGTTCGCGTATTTTCCGCGAGGTTTCAAAGCCGTTGATTCCGGGCATGTTGATATCCATCAGGATCAAATCAAATTGCTGCCGGGTCAGCATATCGAGCGCCGCGTAACCGTCATCGGCAACCTGGCATCGGTAATTGTTGCTTTCGATGATCTTTTTGGTGACGACCTGATTGATCTTATTGTCTTCAACCACGAGAATGTTGAAAATCTGCCCAGAGGTTAGATCGACCTCGATGTTGTTGACGATCTGCGCCGACTTTTCCGGATCGACCTCGAAACCGATCGTAAATGAAAACGCCGAACCTTCGTTTTCCTTACTCTCGATCTTGATTTCACTGCCGAAAGCCTCGATCAGGCGCTTGACAATTGATAGTCCGAGCCCGGTGCCCTGATAATCGTCTTTCTTGCGCTCAATCTGGACGAACTTTTCGAAAATCTTATCCTGGTCTGCCTGGGCAATTCCGATACCGGTGTCGCGGACGCTGAAATGGATATAATTTATTTTTCCTTCGACGCGCTCGAGATTGGCAGTGATGATGACTTCGCCATTGGTCGTAAACTTTAGCGCGTTGCTGACCAGGTTCATGATGATTTGTGAGAACCTGATTTTATCGCCGATCACAAATTCCGGAATGTCAGTGTCAATCTCGGCCATCACCACATTGTTGTTCTTGACCGTGATGAATTGCAGCGAATTCATGATGGTGTTGATTTCGTCCGATATGTTGAACGTCAGGCTTTCAAGGGTGAGCCGGTTTTCTTCGATTTTGTTGATCTGCAAAATGTCATTGACCAGTGACAAAAGATATTTGGCCGAAAACTTTAGCGAGTTCAAATGCGTGCTGCCGGCCAATTCCCGATGTTCGTCGAGAATCATATTGGTGATTCCAATCACGCCATACAACGGTGTGCGCAGCTCATGGCTGATTGTTGATACGAACTGCGATTTGAGCCGCGACGCTTCTTCTGCTTTTTCTTTTGCCCCGGCGAGTTCTTCGTTGGCCGCCGTGAGCTCAAGGTTGATTTTTTTCTTGAAACTGTAATTGCGGTACAAAGTGTAAAGCCAAACCAGCATGACAAGTGATACGACAATCAGCAAAATCTGGATGATCTGCGACTTTTTGAAACGCAGCGCCTGCATTTCCTTTTCGGCGTCAATCCGGGCCAGCGCGCGTTTGTACTCGTCGATTTCGAGATTCACGCCTTCCGCGTCGCCGGTTTGGATCTTGTCGGCATTGTAGACTATTTCTTTTATACTGTCGTATCTCGTATAATAATCGTACGCCTCTTTGTATCTTCCACGACTTTTCAGGAATTTTGAATAGTCCTGATAGACGTACGAAAGGTCAATATCATTTTTGTCTGCTTTAGCCTGTTTGATTGCCCGCGCAAAATAGCTCTCGGCCTTGGCGTGCTGCCCGATTTGTGCAGTGTAGATCGCATTGAGCATCAGTTGGAATGAAGCCGTGTTCGCATCGCCGTATTTGTCGTGATAAGCATTCAGGAATTGTAGATGCGGCAATCCATTTTTGAACTGTTTGGTTTCGGAATATGCCAGGGCCAGGTTAAGATGCGTAAGGACGAGCTTGGCAGTATCGGCGGTTTTCGCGGCACTTTCGAGCGATTTTTTATAGTAATCGATGCCGGTCTGGTACTGATGCTTTTCAAAAAAGTACATATTGCCCAGATTGTTGTTGATCCAGCCGATGATGGAATCGTTGCCAGTCCGTTTCGCGTAGGTCAGGGCTTTCTTATAAATCTCGATGGCCTTGTCGTCTTCAAAGAGTTCGTCATAATTACCGGCGATGGTATTGTAGGCCGTGGCGACCAGATAATCGTCTTTGATCTGGATGGCCTGCTTGAGCGCTTCCCTTGAATATAGCAAGGATTCCTTAAACTTGAATTCTGTCAGGTATTTGTCGGCCTTATCGGTAAGTGTGGTGATGCTGCGGCGCGTCGGCGTTTCGTTTTGGGCGAAACCGACAAGCGCAATGAGCCAGGCGGCGACAGAAAAAAAGTATTTAATCCGGGGCATTTGGATTCTCTTGAATGGGTCAAATATACGTTTTTTATCATGCTGTGGACAAAACGCAAATTTTTATTTTAATCAAAATCAACCTTGTAAAAAAGCAAAAAAATCCTGCCGGAAAGACAGGATTTTACTTCTTAGCCGCGAATGAGTTTGCGGTATTTGATGCGCTTCGGCGTCAGGTCTCCGCCAAGGCGCTTCTTCTTGTTTTCTTCATATTCGGTAAAGCTTCCTTCAAAGAAATAAACTTCTGAATTTCCTTCAAATGCAAGAATGTGCGTACAAACCCTGTCAAGGAACCAGCGGTCGTGCGAAATCACGACGGCACAACCCGCGAAATTTTCAAGGCCTTCTTCGAGCGCCCGGAGCGTGTTGATGTCAAGGTCGTTGGTCGGCTCGTCCAAGAGCAGTACGTTGCCTTCTTCCTTAAGCGTCATCGCCAGATGCAGACGGTTTCGTTCGCCGCCCGAAAGCATCGACACTTTTTTGTTTTGGTCGCTGCCGCCAAAATTGAAACGGCTCAGATAAGCGCGCGAGTTGACCTGGCGCCCGCCCATCATGATCAGTTCCTGGCCATCGCAGAAATTCTCCCAAATGGTTTTGTTTGGGTCGATGTTGGCGTGCGACTGGTCAACGTACGCGATTTTTACGGTGTCGCCCACTATAAATTCACCGGCATCAGGCGTTTCCTCGCCCATGATCATTTTGAAAATCGTCGTTTTACCGGCGCCGTTCGGCCCGATGATGCCGACGATTCCAGCCTGCGGCAGCTTAAAATTGAGATTGTCGTAAAGC
>JAEWLD010000122.1 GCA_023393485.1 Bacteroidota bacterium | reverse complement strand
GTTCAAATGTGCCGCGTAATCTACATTGACCGACCAGCGCTTGGCAAATTTATAGCGGCCGCCCATGCCGACGGCGAACTGTGAATTGTTCTGATCATCGACCAGCACGAAATTTTCATGAAAGTAACTCGGTGCCAGTTCGAGCGAAAGTTTATCGTTGAATTTACGCGAAATCAACAATTGCGTGACATATACGGCGCGGTCGGCGAACTCCATTTTCGGATAGGCGCTTTCCTTAAGCGTATTATTAAAACCGATGCTGTTGAAGCCCGCAATTGCCAAAGGAAAGCCGTCTTTGATCTGCGGCTGAAGCGTATACTTGATCGCGAAGTCATAGGAAAGCTCGCTTCGCGCGGCGCTGACGGTAAGCCAATCAGTCAATCCATAAAGGAATTTGAGTTGGGTAACGGCATTGTCAAGGCCATAAAATCCTTCAAAGCCGGTTTTGACCGATGCGAAACGGTGTGCCACGATAAAATAAAAATCCTTTTTCGCGGCGAGTTTGGTGGATTCGAGATTGACGATTTTCAATCCTTTGAACGCGGCTTCAACTTTTTCTTTGGTCGCCGTCGAGTCAACACCTGCCAAAAGATCGTCCTGCGCCAATGCCATTGCCGGCACGGCCAATAATACTAGTAAAATTCTCTTCATGTTTATTTGATTAAGGTTACTTGGTCCATTTTTAATTCGCCGAGAAGATCGTCATAGCCAACAAACCTGCCTTTGATTGTTATCGGTTTTTTTTCGGGAATATCGATTTTTTTATCGAGCAGCGTCGCCGATAGGATGTCATCGACCATCAATGTGCCAGAATCCTTGTCAAACCCCGTAACCAAGCCAGACACAACTATGGTTTTGTCTGCGTATTTGGCCGTTGCGCGCGATTCGTTTTCAGAAAATTCACTCGAAAGTTGCGACGCGGTTAGGGTAAATTCGGCTTCCTCTGTTTTAATGTCGCGATGGTCTTTATAAATGATGTTGTAACCTACAACGGCAATGGCAACCAATATGATGACCGCGATTATGAGGCCTTTTTTCTTCATAAAAATTGAGAATTTTATTAACCACACTCAAATTTAAATAAATGCCGGCTATTAATTTCGGATTAACTAAATTTGAATACAACCTAAACAAACTGGCTTGTGAAAACCCTAACTCGATCAATTATTCTGGCTTTTATTTTTTGCGGATGCGAAAACGACAGCACCAGCGACCTGATTTACGGCACTATGATAGACAACGCGACCTACACCGAACACGTCAAACCGATTATTGACAATAATTGCATCGTCTGTCATGCCGCAACGCCGGTAAATGGCGCGCCGATGCCGCTAGTGACCTACGCCAACGTCAGGGAAGCGGCTGAAGATCGCGGCATGCTTGACAGGATTTCGCGCGCACAAGGCCAGCCTGGAATGATGCCCAACGGCGGCACAAGATTGCCCCAACACCAAATTGACCTTATAGGACAATGGATCGCACAGGGATTACAAGAATAAAAAATTAACGCCATGAAAAAACTGCTTATTGCATTTGTACTGATGGGCTTTGCTGCCTCGGCACAAGAGAAAATGGTAACCAAGACCGGCAAAGTGACTTTTGAGGCTTCGGTTCCGTCATTTGAAGAAGTAAAAGCCACAAGCGAAACCGTGACTTGTGTGCTCAATGCCAAAACCGGCGAAATCGCTTCACAGGCGCTGATGAAAAGTTTCCGGTTCAAAACCGCGCTTATGGAAGAGCATTTTAATGAAAATTACATCGAGAGCGACAAATATCCAAAAGCGACTTTCAGAGGCAAAATCAATGAGTTCAACGCGGCCTCGCTGACGGCGGACGCAAAAGACTATATGATTCAGGGAACGCTTGAAATGCACGGAAAAACCAAAGATGTCAGCATGCCCGCCAAAATCAGGAAAACCGACGGCGGAATTGAAATCACCTCGAGTTTTTCTGTCAACACCGATGACTTTGGAATCGAGATACCATCAGTTGTCAAGAACAAAGTGTCAAAGAAAGTCAGCGTCAAAAGCGTTTTTACGGTCAAGTAACTCCACACCGCCTTCGGGCGGTTTTTTTTGCCAAATATTGAGGGCTTACCGGTCAAACCCCGCCGGACTGCGGAATATGAACAGGAATCAAATAATGTGTGCCGGGAATCATCGCAATCTGGAGCCTGACAACATTAACAGATGTACAAGGCAGATTTACAGACTTCGCGTGGGCAGTCAGAAAGTGCCCCGGATCGATTTCGCAAAGGCAGACAGGCATTTACTTCATGAAATTGCCAGCAGAAAAAGTGTCAAAATAATTCAACTTGTTAACGAATAATCATAAGGTAGTCTAAAAGGCTTTCTTAGGTGTCCATAATTCCTTAAATTTGAGTAAGACCGGCAGTTCGGCGAAATTATCAAATCAGGAATCATGGACAGTTTTATTTTAGGCGAAGATATCCCGGTGGTCTGCATCAGGGCGAAAAGTTTCCCCGATGGGATTATTGCGGCGCATGAAGAATTGCATCGTATGCTACCCTTTTGCGAAGGCCGGCGTTTTTTTGGGATTTCGCGCCCCGAACCCTCAGAAAACGGAACGATCGTGTATAAAGCTGCGGCCGAGCTTATGGATTCCGACCGGCTGTCGGGCGTTGAGAAATTCACGATTAAAGGCGGATCGTATAACACTTACTACATCAAGGATTACCGCGAGAACATAGCCGCCATCGGCGAATGCTTTGACTTATTGACAGGGCAGGCCGAAACCGATCCCGATGGCTACTGCATTGAGTGGTATATTGGCGAAAGCGACGTCAAATGTATGGTTCGGTGCAACGATAAAGATTATCCGGTCGACAATTAACGGCGCAGTTGGCTATGTTATTTGTCGCAATCACACTGTTGAAAGCAGCATTGCGTCACTAACTTTGTCATATCAATAACAACTAAAAAACTCAACATGGAAACTTCAAAAATGATTACGGTAGAAACAATGGTCAAAGCCCCAATTGAGAAAGTCTGGAAACATTGGAACAACCCGGCGAGCATCAATCAATGGTGCAGCGCGGCGCCTGACTGGCATACGGTAAATGCAAAGAATGATTTGCGGGTTGGCGGTGAATTTTCCAGCCGCATGGAAGCTATAGACGGAAGCATGGGGTTTGATTTCGGCGGTGTTTACTCCGATGTGATTCAAAATCAATTCATCGCGTACAAAATGGGCGATGACCGAAAAGTAGAGATTTCGTTTCGCGAAGAGAACGGATTGACCCACATCCGCGAAAGCTTTGAGCCTGAAAACCAGAATCCTGAGGATATGCAGCGCGGTGGATGGCAGGCGATTCTGGACAATTTTAGGGATTTCACAGAGAGTAATTGATTTGCCAAAAAAGATTTATAGGAGTTACGGGTTCACAGGTTTTGCCAGTGGATCCGTTTTTTTTAGTACAGCACTTCGTGCCCGCCCATATTGCAAAAATACCGCAAAAGCCAAATCCCCAATTACGGTTTCCCCACAATTCCAATCACTCCCGCGACCTTCCAACCGAATAAACTCCACCCGCAAACAAAACAACTGCAATCGCCAGATAAATAAATCCTTCGGTTTTGGCCGATTCATCCGAGGCTTCGATCTTGATTCCGAGGAAGTTCACCCCTTTTGTACTGTCAGCGACTTTGTTGGCGCCGATATATCCGACGGCAACCGCGACTACGATCAATAAAATTCCTATTACTTTTTTCATGACGTTTGATTTTACATCAAGTTATAAAAAAATTGGTAGGAAATTTTATATAATTATGGGGTTGATTATGGCCGCTGTCTTTTGGTCGCGAGCCGATGGATCTACCGCCGTCCGCCTTCATGACTTCACGCC
>JAEWLD010000095.1 GCA_023393485.1 Bacteroidota bacterium | reverse complement strand
TCGCCAGGAATTCCTCACCGCCGTGTTCTTTGAACTGGTGATTGGCTTCCATCGCGATTTCCTCAAGCGTTTCAAGGCAATCGGCAACAAACGCAGGCGTGACGACCGCTAATTTTTTGATGCCTTTTTCGGGCATTTTGTTGATTTCGACATCGGTATACGGCTCCAGCCATTTGTCCCCGGCGATTCGCGACTGGAAACTTTCGGAGTATTTTTCCTTCGGAATGCCAAGCAGTTCAACAACTTGCCGCGTGGTTTCAAAACATTGATGACGATAGCAGAATTCATGCGCCGGCGACGGAATCGCACAACATGTTTCATTGATTCTGCAATGTGATTTCGTAACATCGGTTTTACGGATATGGCGCTCGGGAATGCCGTGGTATGAAAACAGCAAATGGTCATAATCAAAGCCTTCAAGCGATTTTGCCATCGAGTCGGCGAGATTTTTTATATAGTCGGGACGATTGTAAAATGCCGGAACTTTAGTGAAAGTCATATTTGGAAAGTGTTTTTTCCGAAGCTCTTCGGCCAAAACATTGATCGTCACGGTCGACGCCATCGCATGTTGCGGATAGAGCGGGAATAATAAGACTTCTGTCACGCCTTTATCGTGCAACTCCTGCAAGCCCGAAAGGATTGACGGTTTGCCATAACGCATCGCGAGCGACACAGGTAACGCCGTATTGGCCTGGACTTTTGCGTGCATTTTCCTTGAAATCACAATCAGCGGTGAACCTTCGTCGGTCCAGATGCGGCTGTAGGCTTTGCCTGAATTGATGTGTCGTTTGCGGCCGTTGATCAAAATCCCGCGGACCAAAAGCGCGCGCAGCAAATACGGCACGTCGATCACAAAACGGTCCATTAAAAATTCATCGAGATACGGCTTGACGTCTTCCGGGTTTGGGCTTTCGGGCGAACCGAGGTTTACGAGGAGTGCTCCTTTCATTAATTTGGAAATTTGGAAATTTGGAAATTTGAAAATGACTGTCGGCTCAAGTCACGTTTTCGCGTTCAAATGGTTATTGATTATTGGGATATTGTGAGAAGAAATTTAAAGAAAGGTATTCCATTTCCAAATTTTCAAATTCCCACATTTTCAAATTATGCGTTAGCGTTATTAACCGACATCAAATACTTCTTCGGCGTTGTCGCGAATTTCTTCTTAAACGCTGCAATGAAATGGCTTCCGGTGCTGTACCCGATTTTAAGCCCGACTTCATTGACGTTGTATGTTCCCGAATCGAGCAGTTTGCGGGCATAATCCATTTTGTAATCGAACAAAAAGCCGTAAACCGTATCGCCGTAAATCTGCTTGAAACCCATTTTGAGCTTCTTGAGCGTAAGCCCGACGGCATCGGCCAATTCCTGCAGCCCGGGCGGCTCGGCCATGTTTTGGATCACGATTTCCTTGGCTTTGCGGATTTTCAGAACGTCTTCGTCGACCAGAAACGGACATTGCTCAGCGCTTGCATCGTCGGTTCGGTTGAAATACAGACTCAACAATTCATAACCTTTTCCTTTATAATAAAGATTTTTGATTTGCGGATGGAGATTGTAATGGAACAATTGGCTCAGCACAATCGCCATCGATGGTGAAATGTCGGCTTCGTTATAATATTTTTTGTCGCGGTATTCATCGCTCAGAAACGGAATATAGTCTGCTTCGGACGAAAAAAGTGCGTGGAATTTCTTGATCGAGATGATGGCTGAAATCACCCAAGATTGCCGTGCCAGTTCGATGTTCAGCGGCAATTCCTTCTGCGGATTGTAAAGCAATAGCGACTTTTCCTCGTTGAGGTCGAGCGCATAATTTCCCTGGTTGAAAACCAGCTTTGCCTTGCCTTTTAGCCCGAAGTGAAATTGGATCAGGCCAGTCTTGATTTCATGCGTCGCACGAAACGTTTCATCCGAGTCATTCTGGAATCGGATCAATGTAAAATCTTCTTCTATTTTGATAATCTCTGCTGAACCCATAGCGATATTTTTTCGCGTTGAAAATGCTGGCCATCACTAAATGTTATTTAGAACAACTCTAAATAAAACAATCGCAAACGCGCGAATTTGTTACAAAAGTAGCATATTTTCTATCACAACGGCGGTTTGCATTTCAAAAAACTTGCAGCGACACAAAAAGTACTTTCAGCGTTATTTTTATCGGATAATGCGCCATAGTTTTGTTGAACTTTAAGTGGGAAGTGTGAAAATGGAAAAAAACAACCTGTCAAAGCCTCAGACCTTTTACGCTATCGGTCTGAGTTACAGGAAAGCCGACGCTGAAATCCGCGGGAAATTCAGTCTTGACAACGCTGGTAAAACGCGGTTGTTGCAACAGGCGAAAGAAACCGGAATAGACAGCCTTATCGTTACATCAACATGCAATCGGACGGAAATTTACGGTTTTGCCGAACATCCGTTCCAATTGATCAAACTGCTTTGCGACAACAGCCAGGGTTCGATTGAAGAATTCCAGCAGGTTGCCTATGTTTATAAAAATCAGGAAGCCATTGCGCAGATGTTCCGCGTCGGCACCGGTTTAGACAGCCAGATCCTCGGCGATTTCGAAATCATCAGCCAAATCAAAAGCAGTTTTACCGAAGCCAAAAAACTAGGATTGGCCAGCGCGTTCACTGAGCGGTTGGTGAATTCTGTGATCCAGGCCAGCAACCGAGTCAAGAGTGAAACCGGACTGAGTTCGGGCGCTACGTCGGTGTCGTTTGCATCTGTCCAATATATTTTGAATAATGTGGACGATGTTTCGAACAAGAATATTTTGCTTTTCGGAACCGGTAAAATCGGGCGCAACACCTGCGAAAACCTCGTCAAACACACCAAGAACGAACACATCACGCTGATCAACCGGACCAAAGACAAGGCAGAACAAATCGCAGGCAAATTCAATCTTGTGGTAAAAGATTACGCCGATCTGCATCTCGAAATCCAGAAGGCCGATGTTTTGGTCGTCGCAACCGGCGCCCAGAATCCAACAGTCGATGCCGCGATTTTAAATTTGAAAAAGCCGTTGTTGATCCTCGATTTGTCAATTCCTAAAAATGTCGATGAAAACGTGGAATCAATTGCAGGCGTGACGCTTGTTCACCTCGATGCACTCTCGCAAATCACAGACGAAACACTCGAAAAGCGCAAACAATACATTCCGGCGGCCGAAGCGATCATTGCCGAAATCCAAGGCGAGTTCACAACCTGGATGAACGCGCGGAAGTTTGCCCCGACAATTACCGCACTTAAGGAAAAACTCAACAGCATCAAGACTTCGGAACTCAATTTTCAACGTAAAAAACTGTCGAATTTTGACGAAGAGCAGGCCGAGATCATCTCAACGCGCATCATCCAAAAAATCACAACGCATTTCGCCAACCATCTCAAAGACGGCAACGACGAAAGCATCGGGTGGATCGAAAAAATCTTCCAGCTCGAAACCACATCAAAATAATACACCGCGAATTCCAGAATTTTAAGTGAGATCAATTCGGGAATTCGCGGTCAAAAACAGAACCGTGGCAAAAACCATCAGAATCGGAACACGAGACAGCCAATTGGCACTTTGGCAGGCGCGCACTGTTGAGCAAAAACTAAACAATCTCGGCTACAGAACCGAACTCATCGCAATCAAATCAGCCGGCGACCTGATTCTCGATAAGCCGCTTTACGAATTCGGCATCACCGGAATTTTCACCAAAACCCTTGACGCGGCAATGATTTCCGGCCAGGTCGATATCGCCGTCCATTCAATGAAAGACGTACCGACCGCTTTGCCGAAAGGAATCGTACAATGCGCAGTACTTGAGCGGGAAAACCCGAAAGATATTTTGGCCTACACGAAAGCGCCGGATTTTACAAGCGAACTGACCATTGCTACCGGAAGCCTGCGCAGGCAGGCCCAATGGCTCAACCGCTATCCGCATCACAATATCGTTGACCTGCGCGGCAACGTCAATACGAGATTGCAGAAATTGCGGGACAACAACTGGGGCGGCGCTGTTTTCGCGTCTGCCGGATTGGACCGTTTGGGCATCAAGCCTGAAAAGCACATTGATTTGGACTGGATGATTCCGGCGCCGGCGCAAGGCGCGATGGTTGTCGTGGCGATGCATGCCGACGTTTTCTGCTGCGAAGCCGTGTCAAAGCTCAATCATGTCGAAACTGATGTCTGCACTTTTGCAGAACGCCAGTTTTTAAAGGAATTGGAAGGCGGCTGTACTGCGCCGATCGGTGCGCTCGCAACTATTTTTGGCGACGAGGTCCGATTTGAAGGCGTACTTTGTTCGATTGACGGCCAGGAAAAAATCCATATTGAAAAAACGACGACGATCAGTCACGCCCGGAACGATTTCGGCAAACAATGCGCGCAGGAAGCCTTGGCTAATGGCGGCGCGGAAGTAATGGCTAAAATCAAACGTGACCTCAATAAATGATACGAATCGTTTCGACAAAAAAACTCCAGCCAAATCAGAAACAATTTCTGTTGAATGCCGGTCTTTCGGTTGTCGATGCCGATTTCATCACGATAAGTCACCGCGGGTTTACGCTGGAAAACATTAACGGGAACCTGATTTTCACCAGCGCGAATGCGGTAAAAGCAGTTGCAAATCATCCAGATGTGCAGCAAATCCGTCGCAATCCGTGTTTCTGCGTCGGTGAGAAAACGGCGGAACTGCTCGATGAGGTCGGGTTTACGGTTGTGGAAATCGCCGATTACGCATCGCAGCTCGCCGAGATTACCCAAACAGGATATCTGCATGAAACCTTCACGTTTTTCTGCGGGAATTTCCGGATGGAAACATTGCCTTGCAGTATGAAATCGGCCGGAATCGTTTTCAATGAAATTGCCGTTTACCAAACAATTTTGACCCCGGTTAAGGTTGCCGAGCCAGACGGAATTTTGTTTTTCAGCCCATCGGGCGTAGAGAGTTATCTGATACAAAATCCAATCGGCGATGCAGCCTGTTTTTGCATCGGCGAAACGACAGCGAACGCGCTTCAATCAAAAACAAACAATATTATAATTGCGAACAAACCTTCGGTTGAGAATGTGATTATTCAGTGTATAAACCATTATAAAATGTCATAAGGTCGTAAAGTCATAAGGTCATAAAGGCATATTCAGATTTGCCTTTTTCTGCCTTTAGACTTTAAGACTTTAAGACTTTAAGACTTATGAAAAACGATCTCTTTTTAAAAGCCCTTCGCGGCGAAACCGTAGAGCGTCCGCCGGTGTGGATGATGCGCCAGGCCGGGCGTTACTTGCCTGAATTCCGTGCATTGCGCGACAAATACGATTTTTTTACCCGTTGCCAGACGCCTGAATTGGCTGCGGAAATTACCGTTCAGCCCATCAGGATCATCAAGCCCGATGCGGCGATTTTGTTCTCGGACATTCTCGTGGTGCCGCAGGCGATGGGCATCGAGGTCGAAATGAAGGAAAGCGTCGGCCCGTTTTTGCCAAACCCGATCCGCAGCGCCGCCGATGTCGAAAAAGTCATCGTTCCCGAAATCGACGAAACCCTCGGCTATGTCATGGACGCGATCAAGTTGACCA
>JAEWLD010000094.1 GCA_023393485.1 Bacteroidota bacterium | reverse complement strand
GAAGTGAAACTTGGCTTTCTTCGTCAGGATATTGATTTTGAACAGGGTCGGACTGTACTCGACGAAGCTTATCAGGCGTTTACCGAAATCAAAGAAACCGAAAAAAAACTAGATCAGATAAACCATCAATTGGCCACGCGGACTGATTACGAAAGCGAAGGTTATTCAAAGTTGATCGAGGATCTATCGGATTACACGCACCGTTTCGAACTCCTCGGTGGTTACAATTACGTTGGCGATACAGAGAAGGTTTTGCTGGGCCTTGGTTTCAAACGCGAGGAATTCAACAATAAGACCGAGACGTTTTCGGGCGGCTGGCGCATGCGTATCGAACTCGCGAAGTTGCTTTTGCAGAATAACGACGTATTGCTTTTGGATGAGCCGACAAACCACCTCGATATCGAATCGATTATTTGGCTTGAAAATTTCCTGAAAACCTATCCGGGCGTTGTTGTGATCGTGTCTCACGATAAAATGTTTTTGGACAACGTGACCAACCGAACCATTGAACTGTCGTTGGGGAAAGCGTATGATTACAACAAGCCTTATTCGCAATATTTGGTACAACGTCAGGAAATTCGCGAAAAACAGCTCGCTACGCAAAAGAACCAGCAAAAGAAGATTGAAGAAACCCAAAAGCTCATCGAGCGTTTCCGCTACAGCGCAACCAAGTCGTCAATGGCCCAATCGCTGATCAAAAAACTCGACAAGGTTGAGCGGATTGAAGTCGACGAAGAAGATACATCTGTGATGAATATTTCGTTCCCCGTTTCAAAAACGCCGGGAAAGGTTGTGATCGAAGCCGAGCAAGTGACAAAGCGTTTTGGTGAAAAAATCGTTTTGCAAGATATTTCGTTATTGGTTGAGCGCGGTAGTAAAATCGCATTCGTTGGGCAGAACGGTCAGGGCAAATCAACGTTCATCAAGGCAATTGTCAACGAATTTCCGTACGAAGGTGTAATCAAACTCGGCCACAATGTCCAGATTGGATATTTCGCGCAGAATCAGGCCGAATATCTCGATGGCGAAATTACGCTTCTTGAAACAATGGAAAACGCCGCAAACGATACGAATCGTTCAAAAGTGCGTGACATGCTTGGTGCATTTTTGTTCCGCGGCGACGATGTCGAGAAAAAAGTGAAAGTGCTTTCGGGCGGCGAACGAAACCGTTTGGCGCTTTGTAAATTGTTGCTGCAGCCAATAAATGTTTTGGTAATGGATGAACCCACAAACCACCTTGACATCAAGTCGAAAAACGTTTTAAAGGCGGCCTTGCAGAAGTATGAAGGCACACTGTTGCTGGTATCACATGACCGTGACTTTTTGCAGGGAATGGCGAATGTGGTTTACGAATTCAGGAATCGGAAAATCAAAGAATATTTAGGCGACATCAATTTCTTTCTTGAAATGCGCAACATGGAAAACATGCGCGAGGTCGAGAAGAAATCCGTGGTCAAGAAGGACCAGCCGAAAGACCGGCCGAAAATTTCATACGAAGACCAAAAAAAGCAAAAATCACTGCAGAACAGGTTAAGTAAAGTCGAAAGCCAAATCAAACAATTGGAAGATGATATCCGGAAGGATGACAGCGAACTTGAAAGCAACTATGATAAGCACATTGAGAACGCCAATTTCTTCACTGCATACAACCGCAAAAAAGCCGATCTTGAAAAATTGATGTCGGAATGGGAAAACGTTCAGATGGAAATTGAAGGAAGCTAAATGTTACCGGCCTGGACTCTGAACCAAGTTCAGAGTCCCAAATCACTCCAAAACAATTGGCAATTCATACTGCCTGCTGCCGTCTTTTGCGCTGGTTTCAAACAAAATCAACGTCAACGTGGAATTCTTCTGGTGTTTTTTCGCTCCGACCGTAAAGTCAAATTTTCCCCACTCCGGCGCGCCGGCATCGGTCATTTCAAAACCTTTGTTCAATTCGTTATGGCCGTCTTCAATGATCCAACTGAAACTGGCCTCGAAGATTTGCGCCTGGCCACGTATGCGATAGAGCGTGTCATTGAGCTTGTAGACATTGACGTTTTGAAACCTCGCGTTGGAATATGTCGGTGGTTTTTCGGCTTCGGATTGGGCTCTGGTCGTTGGCACTTGAGGCGAATCGTTTTTGCCAACAGAATCGTTTTTGCCCGATTTTGCGCAGCCTGTAATCAATAGGAAAAGGACTATCCATTTCATGCTAAACAATCAAACCGATTTTCTTTGAATGTGCAATCGCCTCACTGCTCTCCCTGAAATAGCACGTTTGCACGTTGAGCGATTCCATGTTTTTCATCGCTAAAACGGCTTTGCTTTTTTTCTCGTGACCGGTTTGCCTGATGTAGACTGCTTTTACGTTGACAGGAAAAATTTTGCAGATATCTTCATAAAGGAATGGGTCGGCTTGCGAATCGTCGCCGAGCAACGTGTATTGCAGATGCGGGTAAAATTCCAGGATGTGCTTGATTTTATCAAACTTGTGGTTGTGGTCACCGCGGCCAGTGACAAAAAAGTCGAGAAGGCTCGTCTTGATGTCTTTGAGCAGCAGCACCGCGCGCGGCAGTTCATGAAGTTCGGTGAAATCAACGATGAACCGGTAGAGATTCCATTCGCTGCTTGACACGTAAAAAAAAGCATTGTGTTCGTTTTTGTTATTGCGGCCTGCCGTGCTGAGCGCCTGATAGTGCGGTACGACGCCTTCAAAAACCTTCCTGCTGTTCACATTGCGAAACAACAAAATATACATTTTTTTAAACGGATTTCTCGTGTGCGAAACCAGAAACGTATCGTCAATGTCCGAAATAAACCCGAGATTGCCTTGATGCGGGCGGATGAAGCTGCCTTTTTCAGTGAGTTCCTCTTTTCGGTGAACAATGCTCACATGATAATCAACCCAGCCGTATAACGGTTCTTTTTGCAGTGGAATGCAGAATTTGAAATAGCCGTCGTCCAGGGTTTTTGTGTGGATGCGCCTGCCGCCGAAGTCAAGATAAACATCGGCATTCGGCTTGGTTTTCATCCTGAACATCCTGATGATCGACCGGGCATTGCGAAACCGTTTTTTCTGGAAATTGTATTCTTCCCTGGTTGTTGGCGCGAAAACATGACCCATTACAATTAATTCTTCCTCATTGGCATAACCGCGATACAATTTCAGGACAGGCTTCATTTTAGGCTTTTAATAAGATTTTAGTCACTGTAATTTACTAAATTTAAATCAGTAATAAAAGCGTAAATGGACACGAAAGCGCTGTTTGTGGTCAACCCGATTTCGGGCGGCAATGACAAAACGGAAATAAAAAATGCAGTTGAAGACTATGCCAGCGAGCGCGGCATAAGCCTTTATGTGTTTGAAACCACAGGTGAAGGCGACGATGAAAAAATCAAATCACTATATAAAAAGCATAAACCCAGCCGGATTATCGTGGCAGGCGGCGACGGAACGGTCAAATTCACGGCTGAAACCCTCGGGCTTGAAGATGTCGTCATCGGATTTATCGCCGCCGGTTCGGCCAACGGGCTCGCTGCCGATCTTGAATTTCCGTCGGATATCGCAGAACAAATCGCCATTGCGTTCGGCAATCATACGATGAACGTCGACATGATCAGCATCAATG